>JAEZID010000184.1 GCA_023416195.1 Pseudomonadota bacterium
GCCGTCTGGTCGTTCTGGTCCGTGCGCACCGGCTCGTCGCGGACGCGGCGGCGCTCCTCGTCGCGCGGGCGGGCCGGCTTGCCGGTCACGCTGTCCACCTCGTCCGGCGTCTCCAGCGCGTTCAGCGCCAGCACCTGATAGATCGACAGCGGCGTGCCGTTCAGCGCCTTCTGCGGGATGGTCGGCACCTGGGTGGTGAAGCCGTCCGGCATGTCCTGCTTGCCGACCCGGTCGATCACCGTCTGGGCCGGGGCGAACTCGGCGTAGGGATTCTCCGCGAACTTGGAGGCGAAGCGGTCGTAGATGTCCTTCAGCGACTTCGGCCGCCCGGTTTCCTTGTCGTAGAACACCGCCTTGTTGGAGGAGGCCGCGTCCGGGAACAGCTCCTTCGCCTGGCGGTTCGGGTCGTCGTTCATGGCGTTCAGGAACTTCGACGCGCCGCCGGCCCCCAGGAAATGGGCGAGATACAGCTCGGTCGAGCCGATGCGGCCACCGACAGTCTCTTCCAGATGCTCTTTGTTGTCGCGGGCGAACTCCGCCGCCATCAGGGCGGAGACGTTGGGATCCTTGCGCAGATCGAGGATCTCCTGCTTCATCGCCGGATCGGCGACGTAGGGCCGCCCATCGCCCCGCGTCTTGATCGCCGCCGCGTACTTGCCCAGCCCGTGATCCGCCCCATGCTCCTTCACCGTGTTCAGCCATGTGCTGTCGATGAACTGGTAAAGGCCCGTCGCCGAGGAGGAAGAGGACTTTACGTCCGTCCGGAACCCGCTCTCCACGGCAGCTTTTTCCATGAGGTAGGAAAAATCGACCCCCGTCTTGGCGCTGGCGTTGCGGACCGCGGCCTCGACGTGGGCCGGTCCGCGCAGCGTTTTGGCCTGCTGGGCGGCGGTTTCGGCCTGACGGGCAAAGGCGGTGGTGATGGTCATGGGACGGTCCCTCTGGGCGGCACGCCGTATCCATTGCAACTGCGATGCCAACATCCGCCATGCTGCGGCATTGCCGACACTCGCCATGCGCCATTCGGTGCGGTATGTTGACGTGCACGTAAAGCAACGCCAAATGGCTCAATCGACAACAGGTCCCGGGAGGCCGTTCCATCCATGATCCCCTACACCGCTCCGGTCGATGATCTGCGCTTCGTCCTGAACGAGGTGGTCGGCCTCGACAAGGTGGCATCGCTGCCGAACTGCGAAACCGCCGCCCCCGATCTGGTGGACGCCGTGCTGGAGGAAGCCGGCAAGTTCGCCTCGGGCGTGCTGGCGCCGCTGAACCGGGTCGGCGACAAGGAAGGCTCAAGGCTGGAGAATGGCGTCGTCCGCACGCCGACCGGCTGGAAGGAGGCCTACGGCCAGTTCACGGAGAGCGGCTGGAACAGCCTGCCGTTCGAGCCGGACTACGGCGGCCAGGGTCTGCCCTGGACGGTGGCCTTCGCGGTGAACGAGATGTGGCAGGCGTCCAACCTGTCCTTCGGCCTGTGCCCGCTGCTGACCCAGGGCGCCGTCGATCTGCTGACCGAGCACGCCAGCGCGGAGCAGAAGGCGCTCTACCTGCCGAAGATGATCTCCGGCGAATGGACCGGCACCATGAACCTGACGGAGCCGCAGGCGGGGTCCGACCTCGCCGCCGTGCGGACGCGGGCGGTGCGGGCCGACGACGGCACCTACCGCATCATCGGCCAGAAGATCTTCATCACCTACGGCGAGCATGACCTGACGGACAACATCGTCCATCTGGTCCTGGCGCGCCTGCCCGACGCCCCGGCGGGCATCAAGGGCATCAGCCTGTTCATCGTGCCAAAGTTCCTGCCCAAGGCCGACGGCACGCCGGGCGAGCGCAACGACCTGCGCTGCGCCAGCCTGGAGCACAAGCTGGGCATCATGGCCAGCCCGACCGCCGTCATGGCCTTCGGCGACAACGGCGGCGCCGTCGGCTTCCTCGTCGGCGAGGAGAATCGCGGCATCGAGTACATGTTCACCATGATGAACAACGCGCGCCTGGGCGTCGGCATCCAGGGCGTGGCGATCGCCGAGCGCGCCTACCAGCAGGCCCGCGACTACGCCAAGGGGCGCGTGCAGTCCCGCGATCTGGCCGAGGCGAAGGGCGGCCCGGTCGCCATCATCCGCCACCCGGACGTGCGCCGCATGCTGCTGGACATGCGGTCCAAGACGGAAGCCGCCCGCGCGCTGGCCCTCTACGCCGGCACGCAGTTGGACATCTCCCGCCACCACGAGGACGCCGGGGTGCGCGCCGCCGCCACGGCGCGCGTGGACATCCTGACGCCCATCGTGAAGGCCTGGTCCACCGACATCGGCTGCGACGTCGCCTCGACCGGCGTGCAGATCCACGGCGGCATGGGCTTCATCGAGGAGACCGGCGCCGCCCAGCATTACCGCGACGCCCGCATCACCCCGATCTACGAGGGCACCAACGGCATCCACGCCAACGACCTCGTCTTTCGCAAGACCGGCCGCGACGGCGGCGAGTCGGCCCGCGCCTTCATCGCGGAGATGCGCGCCACCGTCGCCGACCTGGAGGCGGTGCCCGGCGACGATTTCGAGGCGATCCGCACCAACCTCGCCGCCGGCCTCGACGCGCTGGGACAGGCCGTCGCCTGGGTGGTGAAGACGCAGGCAGACGGCGACCTGCGCGCCGTGGCCGCGGGTGCCGTCAGCTACCTGAAGCTCTGGGGTACGGTGGCCGGCGGCTGGATGCTGGCGCTCTCCGCCGCCAAGGCGCTGGAAGGGCTGCGCCAACCCGGCTCCAACGCGCCCTTCCTGGAGGCGAAGCTGGTGACGTCCCGCTTCTATGCGGAGCAGATCCTGGCCCAGGCCCCGGCCCTGCTGCTGCCGACCCTGACCGCCCACCGCACGGTCATGGCGCTCAGCGAAGACCAGTTCTAAGGTTCTTCGCAACCCGGCCGGCGCCCACCGGCGCCGGCCGTGTCGCCTCATGCATGGCACAATCGGACACCAAGCGCGTTTCCTCTTCGATCCATGATTGGAAGAGGGACACGATGTTTCGACAGACCCGGCGACAGACCTGGACACGCGCCGCCGCCATTACCGCCCTCCTCGCCCTTCCCATCCTGTCCGCCTGCGACGATCAGCAGACCGCCGAGAAGACCGGGCAGGAGATCGGGCGCGCCATCGACCGGACGGCCGAGCGCGTCGGCGAAGCCACCAAGGACATCGGCTCCAAGGCCGGCCAGATGATGCAGGACGCCGGCCGCGCCATCGAGCGCGAGGCGCATGAGGCGCGCGACGGCGAAGACGCCAAGCCGTGACGACCGATGGCGGGCTGTCCGCCATGCTCGGCCCGGTCGCGGAGGTGGCCAAGATGGGCGCCGAGGCGGCGGGCATCGCGGTCATCATCCTTGGCGCCCTGATCGCCACGGCGCGCTTCCTGCGCGACGGGTATTCCTCCGGGATCGGGTGGTCGACCGCCTACGAGCGCTACCGCGCGGCTCTCGGCCGGGGCATCCTCCTCGGCCTGGAGCTGCTGGTGGCGGCGGACATCATCGGGACGGTGGCCGCGCCGCTGGACATTCACAGCATCGCGGCGCTCGGTCTGATCGTCCTGATCCGCACCTTCCTCAGCTTCTCTCTGGAGGTGGAGATCAAGGGCCACTGGCCCTGGCAGGGCGGCGACCGCCGCCGCTCCTCGCCCGACTCCCCGGCATAACCCTTCGCCGTCTAAAGCGAATTTGCATTCGCTTTAGATTTTTATGGCCTCATGTGCCGGCCGGGCTTCGGCCGCACGTGCGGCCGGGACCGCCGTCGCGGTCCAAAGCGGATCGAAATCCGCTTTAACCGCGCGCCTCACCCCGCAGCGTCCGCCACGCACAAACCGCCACGTAATAGACGCCGCTCGCCAGCCACACGGCCCACACCACGTCCGGCCGGTCCGGGTGAAGGACGACCAGCGCGGCGCTGGACACCAGCCACGCCGCGCTGACCGCGATGTTCAGATGCATCAGCGCGCGGACGCGAAACGGGTGCAGGAACTTCACCGTGGAGAAGGTCAGCAACCCCAGCGCCAGAACGACGGCGGTGTTGATCCACGGATCGAGATCCAAAATCCACAGATACAGCGCGACGACGTTCCAGATCGCCGGGAAGCCGACAAAATAGTTGTCGTCGCTCTTCATGCCCGTGTTGGAAAAGCAGTAGAGCGAGGTCATCAGCACCCACGCCGCCAGCGGGATGCCGAAGCCGGTCGGGAACAGGCCGAAGCGGTACAGGAACACCGCCGGAACGACCACGTAGGTCAGATAGTCGATGACGAGGTCCAGCACCGACCCGTCGATTCCCGGCAGCACCTCCTTCACCGAGGCGCGGCGGGCCAGCGTGCCGTCCACACCGTCCACCACCAGCGCCAGCCCCAGCCAGCCGAGGCACGCCTTCGCGTCCCCGCCGACCGCCGCGAGCAGCGCCAGCAGACCCAGCACCACCCCGCTGGCGGTGAAGACGTGCACCCCCCAAGCCGACAGCCGCCGCCCGATCCCGTACTCCCCGTACCCGCCGTCCACGTCGCGCCCCGTCGTTGCGTCAGCGTCAACGTAGCGGGAAGAGCGGACCGGACCAAGGAAATCGAACGGCTTCGCCTGCACTCTCCTCCCTTCGCGCCGGAGACAGCGCTTTTCGCCAGACCTATGATGTCCGTCTTCCATAAAACGGGAGGAGCCTCATGCCGTCCGACACGACCATGGCGGGGTTCGACTTCGCCGGACTGAAACGGGCGTTGGAGCAGAGCGACGCCGACGCCCTGCTGGCGCTGTACGCCGACGATGCCGAGATGCTGATCGTCGATCGCAACCGGCCGCCGAGCACGCCCATGAAGCTGTCCGGCAAACCGGCCATCGAGGCGTTCTGGCGCGACGTCTGCTCCCGCGACATGACCCACGCGGTGGGGCACGAGGTGGTCGGCCCCGACCGCGCTGCCTTCGTGGAGGAATGCGCCTATCCCGACGGGTGCCACGTCATGTCGGCCATGACGCTCGACCTGCGCGGTGGGCGCATCGTCCGGCACCTCACCGTGCAGGCCTGGGACGAGGTCAGCTGCGCGACGAGCTGAGCTACTCGGCCGCCCGCGCCGCCCCGCCCCGCGACCGCGCTTCGGTGAAGGCCGGGTTGCCCTTCAGCGCGTCCGGCATCGGCCCGCCGGTCGCCCAGTCCAGCAACTCGACCGTGTGCACGATCGGCAGATCCGTGCCGGTGCCGATCTGCGTGATGCAGCCGAGGTTCCCCGCCGCGATGGCCTCCGCCTTCGTGCTCTCGATGTTGCGGACCTTGCGGTCGCGCAGTTGCACGGCGATTTCCGGCTGGAGCATGTTGTAGGTGCCGGCCGACCCGCAGCAGATGTGCCCTTCCGGGATCTCCCGCACCTGGAACCCGGCGGCGCGCAGCAGGTTGCGCGGCGGATCCTTGATGCGCTGCCCGTGCTGCATCGAACAGGCGGAGTGATAGGCGATCGCCTGCCCCGTCTCGACCACCGGCTCGGTCAGGCCGATCTCCGTCAGGAACTCGGTCACGTCGCGTGTGATGGCCGCCACGCGCCGGGCCTTCTCCGCATACTCCGCGTCCTCGCGGAAGACGTGGCCGTAGTCCTTCACGGCGGTACCGCAGCCCGACGCGTTGATGATGATGGCATCCAAGCCCGCACCGTCCATCTCGCCGATCCAGGCGTCGATGGTCTTCTTCGCCGAGGCGTGCCCCAACTCCTGCTTGCCCATGTGATGGGTCAGCGCGCCGCAGCAGTCCGCCCTCTTCGCCACCACCACCTCGACCCCGTGGCGGTTCAGCAGGCGGATGGTCGCCTCGTTGATCTGCGGGGCCAGCACCTGCTGCGCGCAGCCGATGAGCAGCGCGACGCGCTTGGTGCGCGGCCCTTCCGCCGGATGCACGCCCGGCCGGTCGCTGTAGCTCGGCCCCGGCACGGCCTTCGGCGCGAGGTCCAGCAGAGCGCGCAGACGCCCCGGCATCAGTCCGCCGAGCGGCTTGCCGATCCAGGCCCCCAGCAGCGCCAGCCGGAACAGCTTCGGGTTCGGCAGCAGGCGGGCCAGCAGTTCGCGGACCGCCCGGTCGGCCGGGTGGCGGGCGTGGGTCGTCTCGATGTGGGCGCGGGCGTGATCGACCAGATGCATGTAGTGCACGCCCGACGGGCAGGTCGTCATGCAGGACAGGCAGGACAGGCAGCGGTCGATGTGCTTGACCTGCTGGTCGGTCGGCGGCCCGCCCTTCTCCAGCATGTCCTTGATCTGGTAGATGCGCCCGCGCGGGCTGTCCAGCTCGTCGCCGAGCAGGACGTAGGTCGGACAGGTCGCCGTGCAGAAGCCGCAATGCACGCACTTGCGCAGGATGGACTCGGAATCCCGGTAGTCGGCGTCGGCAAGCTGGGCGAGCGAAAAATTCGTCTGCATGGTTCCCTCACACCCCCGCGTGCATGCGGCCGGGGCTGAGAATGCCGCGAGGATCGAAGCTTTCCTTCACGCGGCGGCTCAGCGCCATCAGCGGTTCGGAAAGCGGCTGAAACACCTCGGCCGAGGCGCGCACGTCCTCCGGCGCCCGCACCAGCGTGGCGTGCCCGGACCCGTTCAGAACGCGGCGCACGGCGTCGGAGGAGCCCGCATCAGGCGCCGCCGCCACCCAGATCAAGCCGCCGCCCCAATCGAAGAACAGCTCGGCGTCGGTCACGTCGCGAATGGCCGAGGCGACCTTCGGCCCATCGGCGGGCGGGACGGAGAGCTTCCAGATGTGGGGAGCGTTGCCCCCTCCCCAGCCCTCCCCCGCTGCGCGGGAGAGGGGGCCAGTTCCCTCCACCGCCGAAGGCGGGGGAGGGTTAGGGAGGGGGCCGAAGAACGTCACATCGCGAATCTCTCTCCACACCACCAGCGAGTCGTCCCGCTCCAGCACGGCGTCCGCGCCCAGTTCCTCCTTCAGCGCCGCGACGCGCGCCGCCACGGACGGGCCGAAGCCCTCCAGCCGCACCAGAGTCACCGCCCCGCCCGCTCCGGCCACCGCGCGCACGCCCGACCGGGCCGCCACGCCGGCCGGCAGATGCGCCGCGCCGGACACCTCGTAGGGGCTCTGCATCGCCCGCGTCAGGGCCTCGACCGCCGCCGCGTCGTCGCGCCCGGCCAGCAGCAGCGTGCGCGTGTCCTCCGGCGCCGGCAGCACCTTGACCGTCACCTCGGTCAGCGCGGTCAGCGTCCCGAAGGACCCGGCCATCAGCTTGGGCACGTCGTAGCCGGTGACGTTCTTCACCACCTTGCCGCCGCCCTTGTAGACCTCGCCCCGCCCGTTGACGCCCTCGATCCCCAGCGCGTGGTCGCGCGCAGAACCGGCGCTGATCCGGCGCGGCCCGGCCAGCCCGCAGGCCAGCACGCCGCCCAGCGTCCCCCGCCCCGCCGGTTGCCCGAACAGAGTTCCCAGATCCTGCGGCTCGAAGGCCAGCTGCTGCCGCCGGTCCTCCAGCATCGGCAGGATGACGGCCATCGGCGTGCCGGCCCGGGCGGTCAGCACCAGCTCGTCCGGCTCGTAGGCGACGACGCCGTTCAGGCCCGACAGGTCCAGCGTGTAGGCGGTCTGCATCGGCCGCCCCAAGGCCCGCTTGGAACCCGTGCCGACGACGTCCAGCGGCTCGCCCTCCGACAGCGCCCAGCGCACCGCCTCGGCGGTCTGCGCGGCCGTTTCGGGCTTGAAAGTGGTCTCGGTCATGGCCGGCCCTCAGAAACGCGGAATGTCGGGGAAACGCAGTTCCCCCTTGTGGACGTGCAGCCGGCCCAGCTCCGCGCAGCGGTGCAGCGTCGGGAACACCTTGCCGGGGTTCAACAGACCTTCGGGGTCGAAGGCGCACTTGATGCGCTGCTGCTGCTCCAGATCGACCGGATCGAACTGGTCGTTCATCAGGTCGCGCTTCTCCACGCCCACGCCATGCTCGCCGGTCAGCACGCCGCCGACCTCGACGCACAGGCGCAGGATGTCGTTGCCGAACTCCTCCGCCCGCTCCAGCTCACCCGGCTTGTTGGCGTCATAAAGAATGAGCGGGTGCAGGTTCCCGTCGCCGGCGTGGAAGACGTTGGCGACGCGCAGGCCATGCCGCTCCGACATCTTCTGCATGCGCTGGAGCACGAGCGGCAGCGCCTTGCGCGGGATCGTGCCGTCCATGCAGTAATAGTCGGGGCTGATTCGCCCCACCGCCGGGAAGGCCGCCTTGCGCCCGGCCCAGAAGGATAGCCGCTCCTCCTCCGACGTCGACACGCGCGAGTAGCAGGCCCCCTCGGCGTTGGCGATCTCGGCGACGCGCTCGATCAGGTGGTCCACCTCGGCGGCCGGGCCGTCCAACTCCACGATCAGCAGCGCCTCGACGTCCAGCGGGTAGCCGGCGTGGACGAAGTCCTCCGCCGCGTGGATGGCCGGCCTGTCCATCATCTCCATGCCGCCGGGGATGATGCCCGCCGCGATGATGGCGGCGACGCAATTGCCCGCCTGCTCGCTGGTCGGGAAGCCGATCAGCACGGCGCGGGCGGTCGCCGGCTTGCGCAGGATGCGCACCGTGACCTCGGTCACCACGCCCAGCAGCCCTTCCGACCCGGTGATGACGCCCATCAGGTCGTAGCCGCCCTGGTCCAGATGCTTGCCGCCGAGTCGCAGGATGGTGCCGTCCATCAGCACCATTTCCAGCCCCAGCACGTTGTTCGTGGTCAGCCCGTATTTCAGGCAGTGCACGCCGCCGGAATTCTCGGCAATGTTGCCGCCGATGGTGCAGGCGATCTGGCTGCTGGGATCGGGGGCGTAATAGAAGCCCTCATGCGCCACAGCGTTGGAGATGCCGAGGTTCGTCACCCCCGGCTGGGTCACCACGCAGCGATTCGCGAAGTCGATGTCGAGGATGCGGTTGAACTTGCCCATGCCCAGCAGCACGCCGTCGGCCAGCGGCAGCGCCCCGCCGGACAGCGAGGTTCCGGCCCCGCGCGGCACGACCTTGACGCCCATCTCCTTGCAGGTCTTGAGCACCTGGCTCACCTGCTCCACCGTGCTGGGCAGCACGACGACCATGGGCAGCTGGCGATAGGCGGTCAGCCCGTCGCATTCATAGGCGCGCAGTTCGCTTTCATCGACGATCACGCCCTCGCCGGGCACGATGGCGCGCAGCGCGCTGACGATCTCGCGGCGGCGGGCGATGACGCCGCTGTCGGGCACGGGCATCTTCATGACCGGCCGTCCTCCCTCGTTCTTTGCCCCGATTGGTTCCGGAGGCGTTCCGGTTCCAGTGGTAACACCGGGGACGGGAGAGAGACAAGTCGGCGCGGAGTCCCCAAAACGCAAGAGCCGCGCCCAAGGGCGCGGCTCTTGCGAGGAACCCGATGATTCGGCGGCCGGATTGACGCCCGGCCGCTTGATCCGGTCTCAGCCCTGGCGGGCCTTGAAGCGCGGGTTCTGCTTGTTGATGACGTAGACGCGGCCCTTGCGGCGGATCACGCGGCAGGCCTTGTGGCGCGTCTTCATCGACTTCAGAGAGTTAACGATC
>JAEZID010000246.1 GCA_023416195.1 Pseudomonadota bacterium
GCCCTTCTCCAGCCGCTCCTTCAGCAGGCCGGAGGCGCCGAAGGTTCCGGCGACCGCTGTGCCCTGCGCCGCCTCGAAGGCTTTGCCGATTTCGGTCATAACCGCTTTCAGGCTGCCCGCCGCGTAGACCTTCACCGGCTCCGCGCCTGCGGGTGCGGCCATGCCTGCCGTCAACACCGCCACCGCCGCCAGCATCGAGCGGCGAAACCAATGCGCCATAAGATGTCCTCCCGTTCGTTATGATCGTTCCATCATAACCGAGTAGGCACACCTGTCACGATGTCTGCAACGATCCGGGGGCTGTCACGATGCGGGCGGTCTACGGACGGGAAGCCGCGGTCCCGGTGAGAAACAGTCTGACGGCCTGCCGCACGTAGCGGTCCAGCTCCTCGTCGGCGATGCGGCGCTTCGGAAGGATCAGCCGGTTGATGAGAAGGTCGCCGGTCACCATGCCGATGAAGGCCCTGGCCGCCGCGTCCGCATCCTCGATGCGCAGGGCGCCGGCCTCGCCGAGCCGTTTCAGATACTCGGCGACGCGCGCCACGGCGGTTTCCGGACCGATCCGGATGAAGGATTCGGCGATGTCCGAAATTCGCCCGCCTTCCGACACGAGCACGCGAACGATGGACATCGCCCGTTCGTCGTGCAGCGAGTGAACGAACAGCAGCGCGAACTTGGTCAGAGCCTCTTCTGGCGATGCCAGCTCATCCGCGTGGGCGGCGGAAATGCCGTCGAGGGTCCGGGTGCAGTTTTCCTCCATCATGGCCCGGAACAGGCCTTCCTTGTCGCCGAAATGCTCGTAAAGCGTGGCGCGCGACCCGCCCGACCGGTTGATGATGTCGGTCAGCGTCGTCTTCTCGAACCCCTTTTCGATGAACAGATGCTCGGCGGCCTCCAGAATCGCCTGCCGCCGCGCCCGGCCGCGCGGGCCGACCGTGGACAGTTCCT
Source organism: Pseudomonadota bacterium (assembly GCA_023416195.1). Lineage (GTDB taxonomy): Bacteria > Pseudomonadota > Alphaproteobacteria > Azospirillales > Azospirillaceae > Azospirillum. Next base: position 949 of record JAEZID010000246.1, read on the forward strand.
TTTCGTCATCTTTCTTCATCGCGACTTCCTTGGGCGACCGCTCGCACGGGCCAATGTGGAACGGCGTGAGTAGAAGATTCCGCGCACGCGCTCCACAGCTTTCCCACCTTAACGCGACAGGAGGATCGGAAATTCCGCTCCGGCGAGCACCGCGCGCGTCGCGCCGCCGAAGACGAACTCGCTGATCTTTGACCGCCCGTAGGCGCCCATGACGAGCATGTCGGCGTCCAGGTCGCGGGCGCGGTCGAGCAGGACGCGCCCCGCGTCGCGGCCGTCCCGCTGTTCGAGAACCACCGGCACGCCATGCCGGGCGAGGTGCCGGGCGATGTCCGCGCCGGGATCGGCGCCCAGAAGGCCCCGGGCACCCGCCTCCGGAACCACGACGAGATGAACGCCGTCGGCGCCGACCAGGAAGGGCATGGCGCTGGCGATGGCGGTGGTCGCCTCGCGGCTGCCGTTCCAGCCCACCACGATCCGGCGGCCGATCCGGTCGGACGGCCAGTCGGTGGGCAGAAGCAGGGTGGGGCGCCCGGACGCGAAGATGACGTCCTCCGACAGGCTCAGCGTCCGCATGCTCTTCGCCGGGCGGTCCGGGGGGCCGACGATGGCGAGGCTGGCATGCCGGGCGTGGAGCATCAGGGCTTCCTCGGACTCGCCGTCGGACAAGCGCCATTCGCTGCTGATCGAATGGCGGCGAGCCAGATCCTCGAACACCTCCCGCGTCCGGTCGGCGGCGTCCCGGACCGCCGCATGGTGCCGGCGCAGCATGGAGGTCAGGCCGCTGCCGTGGGCAAAGCCGTTGCACGGGTTGAGGTCGATGCGGTTGGCGACGAACGTCGCGATCAGGTGGGCGTCCCAGGCCGCCGCCAGCGCCGCCGCGAAGGACAGGCGCCCCATCCGCCCTTCTTCCTCCTCGACGAAAACGACGATGTCCCTGGGCGATAGGATGGGGCTGGTCATGATGGCCTTTGCGGTGGTGGGGGGACTGCGGTTCGGGTTCCCTGAAGGAATAGGGCGACGGATTGCCGGACGGTGGCTTCGACCTCGGCGGGCGCGATCGGCTCGTCGGGAAGAATCAGCCGTTTCGGGAGCAGATGGCCGACCACCATACCGCAAAAGAGTTGAGCGGCGGTGTCCGGATCGTCGATGCGCAGGCGGCCCGCCCCGGTCAGATCGCGCAGGTAGCCGGCGAGCTGCCCGGTCGTCCGTTCCGGCCCGATGCGGAAGAAGGATTCCGCGATGTCGGGGATGCGGTCGCCCTCGGACACCAGAATGCGCAGGATCGCCGCCGTTTCGGGAGCGGTGAAGGTCCGGGCGATGTGCAGGCCGAACCGCGTCAGCCCCTCTTCCGGATCCATCGCGCCGGTCGCCTGAACGTCGGCCAGCTCGTCCACGATGCGGGCGCAGTGCTCTTCCAGCATGGCCCGGAACAGGCCCTCCTTGCCGCCGAAATGCCCGTAGAGCGTGTTTCGCGAGCCGCCGGCCTTGTCGATGATGTCGCTGAGCGAGGTCAGCGCGAACCCCTTTTCCACGAACAGGGCCGACGCCGCGTCCAGCAGGGCGCGGCAACGCACCTGACCGCGCGAAGCGCCGCGCGAACCGCCCTGTGGACCGCCGCATGAACCGATCCCCGGCATGTCGAACCGTCTCCTCCGTCAAACCTGTGCTTGGGCATCGGCTTTGTTGGGGGCGGAAACCCCCTTGCGCGGCTGCCCGTTGAAATGTATCGTTCAGTACACTGTACTGTAAGAGACAGTACGTCGCAACGAGGTATTCCGGGCCTTCGAGGCCCGCCGGTCGGACCCAGAGCGGCCGACACGCACCGCCGCGTCTCAGCGCCTTGTCGAGGAATCGGATGTCCAGAGTGAACGCGTTACTTTCCCTAGCCGTGGCGGCTTCGCTGACCATGGCGCTCGGCGCTTGCCAGGAGAAGCAGCAGGCCGGCGGCCCGGCTCCGGCAGGGCCGGTCGAGGTGGCGGTGACGACCGTCGAGCCGCAGAGCCTCGCCGTCACGACCGACCTGCCGGGGCGCACCGCCGCCTACCGCGTGGCCGAAATCCGCCCGCAGGTCAGCGGCATCGTGCTGAAGCGCTTCTTCCAGGAGGGCAGCGACGTCAAGGCCGGCGACCAGCTCTACCAGATCGATCCGGCGACCTACGAGGCCGCGCTGGCCGTCGCCCAGGCCGACATCCAGAAGGCCGAGGCCAACCTCCAGGCCGCGCGCAACAAGGCCGCCCGCTACAACGACCTCGTCCGGAAAAGCGTCGTCAGCAAGCAGGACTACGACGACGCCATGGCCTCCCTGAAGCAGAACGAGGCGCAGCTCGCCGCCGCCAGGGCCGCCCACAATCTGGCGCGCATCAACCTGGACTACACCAAGGTCTTCGCGCCGATTTCCGGCCGCATCGGCAAATCCGCCGTCACCGAGGGCGCGCTGGTCACCGCCAACCAGCAGACCGCGCTGGCCACCATCCAGCAGCTCGACCCCATCTATGTGGACGTGACTCAGACCGCCTCCCAGCTGATGCAGCTGCGCCAGGCGATGGAGAGCGGCCGCATCCGCCCGGCGGAACCGGGCAAGATTCCGGTGTCGCTGTTCCTGCACGCGGCCGAGGCCCCCTACGCCCAGCGCGGCGAGCTTCAGTTCTCCGATGTGACGGTCGATCCGGGCACCAGCTCGGTCCAGCTCCGCGCCGTCTTCCCGAATCCGAACGGGGATCTGTTGCCCGGCCTGTTCGTGCGCGCCCGCGTCGAGCAGGGCGTGGCCGAGGGGGCCATCGCCGTTCCGCAGGCGGCCGTCACGCGCAGCCCGACCGGCGGCGCGCAGGTCTTCGTCGTCGGCGACGACAACAAGGCGACCCTGCGCCCGATCAAGACCGAGCGCGCGGTCGGCAACCTCTGGCTGGTGTCGGACGGGCTGCGTCCGGGCGAGCGCATCGTCGTCGAAGGGCTTCAGAAGGTCCGCCCCGGCGCCGAGGTTAAGCCCGTCCCGGCGGCGCCCAGCACCATGGCCGCCTTGCCGGCGCCCAAGGCGCACTGAGGCAGGATCCGCATTCATGGCTAAATTCTTCATCGACCGGCCGGTTTTCGCCTGGGTCATCGCCATCGTCATCATGCTGGCGGGCGGCCTGACGATCTTCGGCATGCCCGTCGAGCAGTACCCGAAGATCGCGCCGCCGACGGTGTCGATCAGCGCCACCTATCCCGGCGCCTCGGCGAAGACGTTGGAGGACACGGTCACCCAGGTCATCGAGCAGAAGATGAGCGGGCTCGACCACTTCCGCTACATGTCCTCGTCCAGCGATTCGTCGGGCAACGTCACGATCACCCTCACCTTCGAGCCGGAGGCCAACCCCGACATCGCCCAGGTCCAGGTGCAGAACAAGCTGCAACTGGCCATGCCGCTTCTGCCGCAGGAGGTGCAGCAGCTCGGCCTGCGGGTGTCCAAGGCGTCGAACGACTTCCTGATGGTGGCCGGCTTCGTCTCGACCGACGGGCGGCTCAGCCAGGGCGCCATCGCCGACTATGTGTCGTCCAACCTGCAGGACACGCTGAGCCGCGTGAGCGGCGTCGGCGACGTCACCGTGTTCGGGCCGCAGAACGCCATGCGCATCTGGCTCGACCCGGACGCGCTGAACAGCCACCGCCTGACCACCATCGACGTCACCAACGCGATCCGGGCCGAGAACGCCCAGGTGTCCGCCGGCCAGCTCGGCGGCGCGCCCGCCGTGCCCGGCCAGCGGATCAACGCCACCATCATGGCGCAGACGCGCATGCAGACGCCGGAGGAGTTCGGCGCCATCCTGCTGCGCGTCAACGCGGACGGCTCGCAGGTGCGCCTGCGCGACGTGGCGCGGATCGAGATCGGCTCCGAAACCTACGAGATCACCGCCCGCTACAACGGCAAGCCCTCGGCCGGCCTGGGCATCAAGCTGGCGACCGGGGCCAACGCGCTGGACACCGCCGCCGCCGTCAAGGCCCGCATCGCCGAGCTGTCGGCCTTCTTCCCGGCCGGGCTGGAGGTCATCTACCCCTACGACTCGACGCCCTTCGTCGAGCTGTCGATCAAGGCGGTCATCAAGACGCTGCTGGAGGCCATCGTCCTCGTCTTCGTCGTGATGTACGTCTTCCTGCAGAACTTCCGCGCCACGCTGATCCCGACCATCGCCGTGCCGGTGGTGCTACTCGGCACCTTCGGCGTTCTGGCGCTGTTCGGATTCTCGATCAACGTGCTGACCATGTTCGCCATGGTGCTGGCCATCGGTCTGCTGGTGGACGACGCCATCGTCGTGGTGGAGAACGTCGAGCGCGTGATGAGCGAGGAGGGGCTGCCCCCCCGCGAAGCCACCCGCAGGTCCATGGACCAGATCACCGGCGCGCTGATCGGCATCGCCCTGGTGCTGTCCGCCGTGTTCGTGCCGATGGCTTTCTTCGGCGGTTCGGCCGGCGCCATTTATCGCCAGTTCGCGCTG
>JAEZID010000290.1 GCA_023416195.1 Pseudomonadota bacterium
GGTCGATCAGGCCGGTGGGGCGGACGACCTGCTCGGCAAAAACGCCACCGGTGCGCTCCATCTCCCAGTTGCCGGGGGTGGCCGAGACGAAGACCGTCTGCGGGCGCATGCCCTCCCACTCCTCGAACTTCAGGGGGCGGTTGTCCTTGGCGCTGGGCAGGCGGAAGCCATAGTCGCACAGGGTCGACTTGCGCATGTAGTCGCCCCGGTACATGCCGCCGATCTGCGGGACCATGACGTGGCTTTCGTCCACGATCAGCAGGGCGTCGCCGGGCAGGTATTCGAACAGCGTCGGCGGCGGCTCACCCGGCGCGCGGCCGGTCAGGTACCGGCTGTAGTTCTCGATGCCGGCGCAGGAGCCGGTGGCCGCCATCATTTCGATGTCGAAGGTCGTGCGCTGTTCCAGGCGCTGCGCCTCCAGCAGCTTGCCTTCGGCGGCGAACACCTCCAGCTGGGCCTTGAGGTCGCGCTTGATCTGCTCGATCGCCTGGTTGAGCGTCGGCTTGGGCGTGACATAGTGGCTGTTGGGATAGACGCGCACCGCCTCCAGGCTGGCGAGCTTTTCGCCGGTCAGGGGGTCGATCTCGTGGATGCCCTCGATCTCGTCGCCGAACAGGGAGATGCGCCAGGCGCGGTCCTCCATGTGGGCGGGGAAGAGTTCAACGGTATCGCCGCGCACCCGGAACAGGCCGCGCCCGAAAGCCGCGTCGTTGCGCTTGTACTGAAGCTCGGTGAATTTGCGCAGCAGTTCGGGCTGGGAGACGATCTCGCCCTTGCGCAGATCGACGGTCATCTCCGAGTAGGTCTCGACCGAACCGATACCGTAGATGCAGGACACCGAGGCGACGATGATGACGTCGTCGCGCTCCAGCAGCGCCCGCGTGGCCGAGTGGCGCATGCGGTCGATCTGCTCGTTGATCGAGGATTCCTTCTCGATGTAGGTGTCGGTGCGCGGGACGTAGGCTTCCGGCTGGTAATAGTCGTAGTAGGAGACGAAGTATTCCACCGCGTTGTTCGGGAAGAAGGACTTCATCTCGCCGTAGAGCTGCGCGGCCAGCGTCTTGTTGGGCGCCAGCACCAGGGTCGGGCGCTGAATTCTCTGGATCACATGCGCCATGGTGAAGGTCTTGCCCGAGCCCGTCACGCCGAGCAGGACCTGATCCTTTTCCCCGGCCTTCAGACCGGAGGTGAGTTCCTCGATGGCCTTGGGCTGGTCACCGGAGGGGGTGTAGTCCGACACCAGCTCGAACTTCTTGCCGGCCTCCAGCTTGGGCAGGGACTTCTGCGGGATGGCTTCAAGGACAGGATGGGCCATGGGGAGCGTGGTCCGGGAAGGGTACGGAACGGGAACCGATTATATGGCCCACCTCCCCCCTCCTGTCGAGCGTGGGCTTGTCGGCGGCCCCCTCCCCAACCCTCCCCCCGCTTTCGCGGGAGAGGGCGAAGGGTGAGCGTCATGCCCGCACGGCCGCGTCGTAGTCCTTCACCAGCGTCTCGCAGACGCGGCCGGGGGTGAAGCTGTACTCGCCGATCTGGCCGACCGGGGTGACCTCGGCGGCGGTGCCGGTCAGGAAGACCTCCTGGGTGTTGGCCAGTTCGTCGGGCTGGATGTGGCGCTCGATCACCTCGATGCCGCGCTTCTTGGCGAGGTCGATGACCGTGCGGCGGGTGATGCCGTCCAGGAAGCAATCGGGCTTGGGCGTGTGGATCTTCCCGTCCATCACCAGGAACAGATTGGCGCCGGTGGCCTCGGCCAACAGGCCGCGATAGTCCAGCATCAGCGCGTCCTGATAGCCCTGGCGCTCCGCCTCGTGCTTGGACAGGGTGCAGATCATGTAGAGGCCGGCGGCCTTCGACGCGGTCGGGGCGGTGTCCGGGGCCGGGCGGCGCCACGGCGCCCACATCAGCTTGATGCCGGCCATCTTGGCCTCCGGGCTGAAATAGCTCGGCCACTGCCAGACGGCGATGGCGACGTGGATGCGGCTGGACTGCGCCGACACGCCCATCATCTCGCTGCCGCGCCACGCCACCGGGCGGACGTAGGCGTCGGCGAAGCCCATGGCCTTCACGGTCTCGTTCGTCGCCGCGTCGATCTCCGCCACCGAATAGGGAAGCTCGAACCCGAGGATCCGGGCGGACGCGGCAAGGCGCTCGCTGTGCTCGGTCAGCTTGAAGACCTTGCCGTTGTAGACGCGCTCGCCCTCGAACACGCAGCTGGCGTAGTGCAGGCCGTGCGTCAGGACGTGCAGGTTGGCCTCGCGCCACGGGACCAGCCCGCCGTCGTACCAGATCACGCCGTCGCGGTCGTCGAAGGGAAGGATGGACATGGACGTTTCCTGCCTTTGTTGCCGCCCATTTTCGGGCGTTGTTGAGCGTTGCCCTTGTTTCAGGGCGCTTGTTCGTTTATGTCTGAGTTGCTGACCCATTTGTAACGAATCGCATCGATCACGTCAACATGGCTGACTTAAAAGCAGGCGTGAACCAGCTGTTCCTCCGGGAGGAAGAGCTGCGCACGGGCATGGAACTGCTGTTCTATGCGTACCGGGAGTTCACCGCGGAACCGGACGAGATCCTGGCGGAGATCGGCTTCGGCCGGGCGCATCACCGCGTCATCTATTTCGTCGGGCGCTACCCGAAGATCACGGTGTCGGAGCTGCTGGCGATCCTGAAGATCACCAAGCAGAGCCTGTCGCGCGTCCTGGGCGAGCTGGTGCGGCAGGGCTTCATCCTGCAACAGACGGGGGTGCGCGACCGCCGGCAGCGGCTGCTGGAACTGACCGAGAAGGGTGTGGAGCTGGAGCGGCAGCTGTCGGAAACGCAGCGCCAGCGGATCGCCCGCGCCTACCGCATGGCCGGGGCCGAGGCGGTCGAGGGCTTCCGGAAGGTCATGCTGGGGATGCTGGACGACGGGGACCGGGCGAAGTTCACGCCGCCGACGCCGGCCCGACTCGCGGCGGTGAAGCGCTGAGACGATAAAAAAGAGGGGTAGAGCGCCGCCGGCGCCCTACTCCTTCGCGGTGTCCGCGGCGGGGGTTTCCGAAGCGGGAGTTTCCGGCTCGGCCGGCTTGGCCTCCGCCTCCTGAACCGCGTTCGGGGCCGCGTTGGGGGCGCCCCGGCGGCGGAACGAGGTTTTCTTGTAGACGACGCTGTCCGACGATCCCGGCGGGCACTGGACGATCTTGCCCCCCTTGGCGAGGAACTCCCTGGTCATGGAGTCGATATCCTTACGGTCGGCGGAACGGCTGTCGGATGTCATTCATACCTCCTGTGATCGTCGTCATGCCCGGCCGGGGGCCGGGGCCAAAGCCGTTTCCGGCTTCGGCGTCAGTGGCGCCGGGGCGGCGGACGCCGCGCGGCGCCACCCGGCGGCCCACCACCTTCGGTCTTGTGCCGGTAGTTGATCCGGGCCTTCGTCAGGTCGTACGGAGTCATTTCGACCGTGACCCGATCGCCGGCCAGGATGCGGATGCGGTTTTTCTTCATGCGTCCGGACGCATAGGCCATCACCTCATGCCCCGCCTCCAACTGCACGCGAAAGCGCGCGTCGGGCAGAACCTCCGTGACGACCCCGTCCATTTCGACCAGGTCTTCCTTGGCCATGGAAACGTTCCTTCGAATTAAGCGTAACGCGGTCCCGGGGTGCCATCCCCGGGGACCGACCCCGGATACCTGTCGATCAGGTACCGCTTGAACAGTGCCGCTCAAACGCGGGCCGATCAAGACTGGGCCGGTCAGGGCGGGGCGGCGATCGCCGCCCCAGGAGAACCACTCGAACAGTGGCGGCTTACAAGGCCTTGAGGTTGGCCGCCGACGACTTGCCCTTCTTGGGGTCGCGTTGCAGCTCGTAGGACAGCTTCTGCCCTTCGCGGAGATTGCCGATCCCGGACCGCTCGACGGCGGAAGCATGGACGAAAACGTCGGCCGTGCCATCATCCGGCTGGATGAAGCCATAGCCCTTGGTGGTGTTGAACCATTTCACGGTTCCAGTGGTCATCGGACAGTCCCATGCTCGACGTTGCCCCCGGCGCGCATGCCGGAGGCATCAAATGACTGCGGGGAACGACCAGACGCAGCAGCCTGCACGAGGACCGTAGACCCAAAGAAATTCGACCCGTCTAAAATGGGGCCGGAGCGCAGTGGATGCAACCATATGCGCCTTTTGCTTCCAGAAAGCCCGGCGCATGCCACGGCCGGGGGGCGAAGACCATGTTCGCCACCGGCGCAAATTAGGCGTGACCGCCTATTGTTTTGCACACCAACCGCCTGTACCGCAACCGGCGGCGGGGAAGGCCCGAAGCTGAACCCCCCAGGCCGAAACCCCTGGCCGAAACCTAGGAGCCGAGACCTTGGGCCTGCCCTTCAGCCGAATTGCGTAGGTTGCGCCGCGTCCCCCATAGTTGTCCGCACGGCAACGAATTCCCTCCGGAGGACATGCGGCATGCAGCGCGCCGGTCTGGTGACCGCCTTCCTGGCGTTCGGCGCGCTTTGCATCGGCGTCTCCGCGCTGTCGGCGTGGCGGGATCGCGCCGTCACGCTGGAGCAGGCGCGACGGGAGGTCGCCGCCACCGCCCGCCTGCTGGACGAACACGCCAGCCGCGCCATCGAGGCGAGCGACATCGCCCTGCAACGCCTCATCGACACGCTGGAGCCCTGGGACCTGAAGGATCCCGACAAGGGGCGCCGCCTCTGGAACACGCTGCGCGAGCGCGTCCGCGCCCTTCCCCAGATCGGCGCCGCCTGGGTGGTGGACGCGCGGGGCACCGTCGTGCTGGGCACCTGGGAATTCCCGGCGCCGCCCCAGAACTACGCCCACCGCGACTATTTCAAGGCGCATCAGGACGCCGCGCGCGCGCTGTTCCTGGAGCCGAGCACGCTGGGGTCCCGAACGCGGAAGGACCGCTTCACCATCAGCCGCGCCTTCCGCGACGACGAGGGGCGGGTGCGCGGCGTCGCCGTGGTGGCGATCCACAGCGACCACTTCTCGACCCTGTACGGGCAGACCGACTGGGGCGGCGGATCCCGGCTGGCGCTTTACACCGCCGGGATGAAGAGGATGGCGCAATGGCCCCCGGAGAAGGACACGCCGCCGCCGGCCGCCGTCTGGCCGGCCCTGGGACAGGCGGAGGCCGGCCCGGCGATCGTGGACGCCACGCACGTCACCGCCGCCCGCCGTCTGGGAAGCTACCCCGTCGTGGTGGTGGCCAGCCGGTCGCTGGACGAGATCCTGGCGGGCTGGCGCGAGCGCACGCTCTGGACCGCCGTCTACGCGGCCTGCGTGCTCGCCGGGGCGGCGCTGCTGTTCCTGAACGCGCTGAACGGCGTCCGGCGCGAGGCGTCCATGCGGGCCGAACTGGTGCGCACCAATCAGAGCCTGGACGAGCGCGTACGCCAGCGCACGGCGGAGCTGGAATCGGCCCTGCGCGCGGCGGAAACGGCCAACCTCGCCAAGATGAAGGTGCTGGCGACGGTCAGCCACGATCTGCGCCAGCCCTTGCAGGGACTGGCAACCTTCCACGACCTGCTGCTGAAGCAATCGGCCAGTCCGGATCTGCACCGGCTGGGCGCCATGGCGGCGGCCTCGCTGCAAGCGGGGCAAAGGATGCTCGACGATCTTCTGGCGCTGTCGCGGCTGGAAGCCGGCGTGGTGCCGGTGGAGGAGAGCAGCTTCGCGCTCGGCCCCGTGCTGGACCAGCTGGCGGCCGAGGTGCGGGCGGAGGCGGAGGCCAAACGCCTGCGCCTGACCGTCATGCCGACCCGCGCCTGGGTGCGCAGCGACCCGGCGCGCCTTCAGCAGATCCTGCGCAACCTGCTGTCCAACGCGGTGAAATACACGGAGCAGGGCGGCGTCGTGGTCGGCGTGCGATGGCGCGGCGACCGGGTGCGGATCGAGGTGTGGGACAGCGGCCAGGGCATCCCGGACGTGGAACTCGGCACCATCTGGGAGGAATTCTACCAGATCGGCAACCCGGCCCGCGACGGGGCGCGCGGGGCGGGGCTGGGCCTTTCGATCGTGGAGCGCACGGCACGGCTGATGGGGCACGATCTGGACGTGCGCTCCCGCGTCGGGCGGGGGTCGGTCTTCGCGGTCACCCTGTCCCGCGTCGCGGCGCGGACGGCGCCCGTCGCCGCTCCGCCCCCGGCGGGCGCCGAGGCGACGGCCGGGACGGTGGATGGCCCCAAGAAGGAACGGCTGCGGGGACGGCTCGTGCTGGTGGTGGAGGACGACGCCCTGCAACGCAACTCCCTGACCCTGGTGCTGGAGCAGGCGGGCGCCCGCGTGGTGGCGGTGGAAAGCTTCGACGCGGCGCTGGCCGCCACGCGGGCGGCGCTGCAACCGCCCTCGGCCATCCTCAGCGACTACCGCCTGCCGGGGGGAACGGACGGGCTGAGCGGTATCCAGCGGCTGCGGTCGGCGCTGGGGGCGGACGTGCCGGCGGTGCTGCTGACCGGAGAGCTGTCATCCGATCTGGCCCGCGCCGCCCGGACAGCCGGCTGCGAGCTGCTGACCAAGCCGGCCGCCCCCGACAGCATCCTGACGACGCTGGCCGAGATGACCAGGGCCGTCGAGACCGCCTGACCGCGCGTCAATGCGGGTGACGGTGGTGGATGTCGGGAAAATGCGGGTGGGCGTGCACCAACGGCGCGTGGGCGTGCGGATGGCTGTGCGGCTCCGGCCCTTCCCAGCCCTCATGCCGATGCTGGTGATGCTCGTCGTGGGCGTGGCGGTGTTCGTGCTCCATCGCCTCGTGCCGGTGTCCGTGCTCGTGCCGTTCGACGAGGTGGAGGTAAAGGCCGGCGCCCATCAGGACGGCGGCGGCGGCGAAGCGCGGGGTCAGCGGCTCGCCGAAGGCCAGGATCGCGGCGGCGGCCCCGACGAAGGGAGCGAGCGAGAAATAGGCGCCGGTCCGGGCGGAGCCCAAATGGCGCAACGCCAGCACGAACAGGGTCAGCGAGATGCCGTAGCCGAGGAAGCCAATCGCCGCCGCCCCGGCGAGAAGGCCGGGCGACGGCAAGGCGGCGCCGGCCGACAGGGCGAGCGCGGTGTTGACCACGCCGGCGGCCAGGCCCTTGACCATGGCGATCTGGAGCGGATCGGCCGACGACAGCTTGCGCGTCAGGTTGTTGTCGATGCCCCAGGCGAGGCACGCGGCGGCGATCAGGAGACCGCCCCGGCCGATGCCCGCCACCCCGCCGGCCTCCCCGCCGGGCCCACCGCCGGACCATGACAGCAGGACGGCCCCGGCGAGGATGGCCGCCGCGCCCAGCGCGATGCGCCGGTCCACATTCTCCCGGAACACCACCCAGGCAATGCCCAGCGTGAACAGCCCTTCCAGGTTCAGCAGCAGCGACGCGGTCGAGGCCGGCGTGGCGGACAGGCCCAGCATCAGCAGCACCGGCCCGGCGATGCCCCCGGCCAGCACGACGGCGGCAAGCCACGGCAGGTCCCGGCGCGCCAGCGGCGCCTCCGCCGGCACCCCGCCCCGCAGCCGATGGACGCCGCGCAAAGCCGCCAGCCCCAGCCCCGAACCGAGATAGAGCAGACCGGCCAGCATCCACGGCCCGATCTCCCCCAACAGCGCCTTGGCGAAGGGCGTGCCGGCGCCGAACAGCGCGGCGGACAGAAGAGCGCAGGCGATGCCTTGCCACCGGTGTGCCACGGCACAGGCTCCATCGACGGAATGAACGGATTCGGGAAGATGGCGCGCGGGGCCGGCACCGTCGAGCGTTCCGCCGCGGAAACGACCGGCCGACGACGCCCGTTGGAGCGGGGCCGGTCATCGCGCTATAGTCGCCCCATGACCGAAGACCAGTCCGACATCCTGCCCCACATCCTGGTCGTCGACGACGACACCCGCCTGCGCGAACTGCTGCGCAAGTATCTCGCCGGCAACGGCTTTCTGGTGACCACCGCGAAGGACGCCGCCGACGCGCGGGCGAAGCTGGCCGGTCTCGACTTCGATCTGCTGGTGCTCGACATCATGATGCCGGGCGAGAACGGGCTTGAGCTGACCGAGTCCCTGCGCAAGGAGCGCGACGTCCCCATCCTGCTGCTGACCGCGCGGGGCGAGCCGGACGACCGCATCGCCGGGCTGGAAGCCGGGGCCGACGACTATCTCGCCAAGCCCTTCAACCCGCGCGAACTGCTTCTGCGCATCAACTCCATCCTGCGCCGGCAGGCCAGCCGCCCGCCGGAACCGGCGCCGCCGCAGCCGGTGCGGCTCGGCCCGCTGCTCTATCTGCCCGACCGCGACGAACTGCGCGCCGGCGAGGAGGTCATCCGCCTGACCACGGCGGAGGCCAGCCTTCTGCGCATCCTCGCCGCCTCCCCCGGCATGACCTTCACCCGCGAGGAGCTGACCGAGCGCAGCAAGGTCGCCGGCAACGCCCGCACCATCGACGTGCAGGTGACCCGCCTGCGCCGCAAGATCGAGCCCGACCCGCGCGAGCCGCGCTATCTGCACACCGTGCGCGGCGAGGGCTATGTGCTGAGGCCGGATTCATGAGCGCCGAGACCGCCTCCGGGATGGCCTCCGGGCCGGCGCCGGTGCGCCGGGGGGGCTCGCCGTGGGGGTTGAAGCGGTTACTGCCGCGCACCCTGTTCGGCCGGTCCCTGCTGATCATCGTCACGCCGGTCATCCTGGCGCAGGCGGTGGCGACCTGGATCTTCTACGACCGGCATTGGGAGACGGTGACCAACCGCCTCGCCTTCGCGGTGGCCGGCGACATCGGCATGGTCATCGGCATGCTGGAGCACGACCCGACGCCGGAGGGGCGCAACTGGACGCTCGCCGCCACCGCGCGCAGCACCGACCTGATCGTGACGCTGGAGCCCGACCGCACCCTGCCGGAACCGCGCCCGCCGTTGCGCGGCATGCTGGAACGCGCGCTGGGCAAGGCGCTGGACGAGCGCGTGCGGCGCCCCTTCGCCATCAACACCCGCGTCGCGCACGAATGGTACGAGATC
>JAEZID010000236.1 GCA_023416195.1 Pseudomonadota bacterium
CCGGCCTCGAAATGCACCAGCGCCACCCGGCGGTAGTCGCCGGTGAGGAAGCCGATCAGCATATCGGCCAGATAGGTGCGCGTCGCCCGGTCCAGGCGGCCCATGATGCCGAAGTCGACCGCGGCGATGTTGCCGTTCTGGTCGACGAACAGGTTGCCGGGGTGCAGGTCGGCGTGGAAGAAGCCGTCGCGAAACACCTGATTGAAGAAACTGGCCGACGCCTTGGCCAGGATTTCGTCCCGGTTGAAGCCCAAGGCGTCGATGCGCTCCGCCTCGTCCACCTTCAGGCCGCGGATGCGCTCCAGCGTCAGGACGCGGCGCGCCGTGCGGTCCCAGTCGATCATGGGCACGCTGAAGGTCGGGTCGCCCTTGAAGTTGGCGGCCAGCTCCGACGCGGCGGCCGCCTCCATCCGCAGCTCCATTTCCAGGCGGGAGGTGCGGGCGAAGGTCTCCACCACCTCGCGCAGGCGCAGGCGCTTCAGCTTGGGCAGCAGATATTCGGCCCACTCGGCCAGCCAGAAGAACAGGTCGATGTCGCGCTCGAAGGCGAACTCGATGCCGGGGCGCAGCACCTTGACCGCGACCTCCCGCCCGTCGGCGGTCACCGCGAAATGCACCTGCGCGATGGAGGCGGCGGCGACCGGCTCCTCGTCGAAGGTCAGGAAGATGTCGGAGATGGGCTGGCCCAGTTCCTCCTCGATGATCGCGCGGGCCTGCGAACCGGGGAAGGGCGGCAGCTTGTCCTGCAACTCCGCGAGGTCGGTCGCCATCCGCTCGCCGACGAGGTCGGAGCGCGTCGATAAAAGCTGGCCCAGCTTGATGTAGGTCGGCCCCAACTCCGCCAGCGCGCGGGCGAGGCGCTGGCCGACTCGGCCCGGCTCCTTGCCGTTGGCGACCCAGCGCCAGAACATGGCGCCCGCAGGCGCGATCTGCGGCAGCGTCTCGGGCAGCGCGTTGTAGCGGGCGACCGTGCGGGCGATGCCGAACAGGCGGACGAGGTTGCGGATGGTGCGGAACACGGGAGCTTAAATCCGCCAGCCGGAATGGATGGCGGCGATGCCGCCGGTCAGGTTGCGCACGCGCACCGCGCCGAAGCCAGCCGCTTCGATCCGCTTGGCGAGGGCCTCCTGTTGGGGGAAGCGCCGGATGCTCTCCGCCAGATAGCGGTAGGAGGCCTCGTCGCCCGCCACCACGCGCCCGAGCTTGGGCAGCACCTGGAAGGAGTAAAGGTCGTAGGCTTCGCGCAGCACCGGCAGGACCACGTGGCTGAACTCCAGGCAGAAGAACTTTCCACCGGGCTTCAACACGCGACGGGCCTCGGAAAGCGCGGCGTCGATTCGCGTGACGTTGCGCAGCCCGAAGGCGATCGTGTAGGCGTCCACCGAGCGCGAGGCGAAGGGCAGCTTCTCCGCGTCGCCGACCGTCCAGTTCACCCCCGACAGGATGCCCCGGTCGAAGGAGCGGTCGCGCCCGACGCGGACCATCGACTCGGTGATGTCGCACACGATGGCCCGGCCGCCGCCCCGTTGCAGGAAGCGGAAGGCGATGTCGCCCGTGCCGCCCGCCACGTCCAGCAGCGTCATGTCGGCCTTCGGCGCCACCATCTCCATCAGCGTGTCCTTCCACAGCCGATGGATGCCGCCCGACATCAGGTCGTTCATCAGGTCGTAGCGCCCGGCCACGCTGTCGAAGACGGCGCGGACGAGGCCCGACTTGGCGTCGGGATCCACGGGCTGGAATCCGAACCAGTTGCCTTCGGAGCCGGGGGCCTTGGCGGAGTCGGCTTCGGTGGGATCGGCTTCGGTGGGATCGGCCTTGGTGGCGTTGGGGGGAGTGCGCTGCTCGGTCATGGCGCGCAACATAGCGCGCGGCCAAGGCTTCCGCCAGCCGGGGCGTGGCCTTGTCCGGGCTCCGTCCGGCCGATTTTTCGCGTCATGGGGGGCGGGCGGGCCGATTCGCTTTCCCCTTGCGTCAAGGCGCCCTTCTCCCCACCCTGTAAACCCATGCCAGAGCTTCCCGAAGTCGAAACCGTCTGCCGGGGCCTCGCCCCGCATCTGGAAGGCCGAACGCTCGTCTGCGTGCAGCAGCGCCGGCCGAACCTGCGCTTTCCCTTTCCGCCGCGGTTCTGCGAGCGGCTGACCGGCCGCCGGGTCGAGACGGTGCGGCGCCGGGCCAAATACATCCTGATCCATCTGGACGACGGGACGGTGCTGATCGCGCATCTGGGCATGTCGGGGCGGATGATCATCACGCCGGAGGCGCCGCCCGCCTACGGCGCGCACGACCATGTGGTGTTCGAGACGGACGCCGGCACGGTGGTCACCTTCAACGACGCGCGCCGATTCGGCCTGATGGATCTGGCCACCGCCGACACGGTGTCCGACCACCCGCTGCTGCGCACGCTGGGGCCGGAGCCGCTGGGCAACGAATTCTCCGGCCCGGTCCTGGCCGAGCGGCTGGCCGGCCGGATGACCAGCATCAAGGCGGCGCTGCTCGACCAGACGGTCGTCGCGGGGCTCGGCAACATCTACGTGTCGGAGGCGCTGTTCCTGTCCCGCCTCAGCCCGAAGCGGATCGCCGCCACGGTGACCGGCGCCAGGGCCGACCGGCTCGCCACCGCGATCCGCGAGGTGCTGGGCCGCGCCATTGAGGCCGGCGGCTCGTCCCTGCGCGACTACCGGCAGGCGTCGGGCGAGCTTGGCTATTTCCAGCACCAGTTCTCGGTCTACGACCGGGAGGGGCAGCCGTGCCCGGGGTGCAACTGCGACGTGGCGAGGACCGGGGGGATCCGGCGCATCGTGCAGGCCGGCCGTTCGACTTTCTATTGTCCGCAGCGCCAGCGTTGATATAGGTGAAGGTCATGATGGCTCCACCGGCCTTTGCTCGGGCGGTTTTCGCCGCCCTCCTCCTCGCCGGCCCCGCTTTCGCGGGTCTGGCCGGGGTTTCGTTGCCCGCAAGGGCGTCCGAATCCACCCGCTTCGTCACGGGGCTTGGGGATGTGCCGGTGATGCCGGGCCTCGCCCCCGCCGAGGAGGAACCGCTGGTGTTCGACAAGCCGGACGGGCGCATCGCGCAATCCGTCATGGCCGGCCGGGTCGACCGCAAGGCGGTGCTGGCCTTCTACAACCAGACCATGCCGCAGCTCGGCTGGAAGCGCACCAGCGACACGAATTACGTGCGCGAGGGCGAGGAGCTGCGCCTGGAGTTCGTCAAAACAGGGCGCCCGGTACCGCCGGGCCAGACGACCGTGCGTTTCACACTGAGCCCACGCTGACGCCCAACCATAATGCCCCCATCTCAACAGGGGGCGGAACCATATCGGGAGTTTGTCGCACATGCCGTACGAAACCATCCTCGTGGAGACCCGCGGTCCCGTCGGTCTGATCACGCTGAACCGGCCGAAGGCGCTCAACGCCCTGTCCGACCAGCTGGTCACCGAACTGGGCCAGGCGCTGGACACGCTGGAGGCCGACGACTCCATCGGCGCCATCGTCGTGACCGGCTCGGAAAAGGCCTTCGCGGCCGGTGCCGACATCAAGGAGATGCAGGGCTTCTCCTACATGGACGTCTACGCGTCCAACTTCATCACGGCGAAGTGGGAGCGTCTGGCCAAGTGCCGCAAGCCGACCATCGCGGCGGTCGCCGGCTACGCGCTGGGCGGCGGCTGCGAACTGGCGATGATGGCCGACTTCATCCTGGCCGCCGACACCGCCAAGTTCGGCCAGCCGGAAATCACCATCGGCACCATCCCCGGCGCCGGCGGCACGCAGCGCCTGACCCGCTTCGTCGGCAAGTCCAAGGCGATGGAGATGTGCCTGACCGGCCGCCTGATGGACGCGGCGGAAGCCGAGCGTGCCGGCCTCGTCAGCCGCATCGTCCCGGCCGCCGAGCTGGTGGACGAGGCCGTGAAGGTCGCCGAGAAGATCGCCAAGCTGTCGCGCCCGATCGTCATGATGGCGAAGGACGCCGTGAACGTGGCCTACGAGACCACGCTGACCGAGGGCGTGAAGGTCGAGCGCCGCCTGTTCCACTCCACCTTCGCCATCGAAGACCAGAAGGAGGGCATGTCGGCCTTCGCCGAGAAGCGCCAGCCGGATTGGAAGAATCGCTGATCCGCGCCTGCTCCTCCCCCGCATCTTGCGGGGGAGGAGCAGGTCGGTCGCAAGATTTCGTGGCGTTCCTCTTTCAATAAAAACAGTGTTTGACGGTGGCTTGACTCTCGTTCGGGTGGCGCGTATAAGGCCCCCTCGCACTGGGACAGGCGTGTCGTCCGGAGTAGGGTTTTCATGGCCAATCATAAGTCTGCTGAAAAGCGCATTCGTCAAACCGAGCGTCGTACGGAAGTCAACCGTAACCGCATCAGCCGCATCCGCACCTTCGTGAAGAAGGTCGAGACGGCCATCGAGACCGGCAACAAGGCGGAAGCCGCCGAGGCGTTCAAGGACGCTCAGCCGGAAATGATGCGCGGCGTCTCCAAGGGCGTTCTGCACAAGAACACGGTGTCGCGCAAGCTGTCGCGCCTGTCGGCCCGCATCAAGGCTCTCTGAGTTTTTCTCAGCGTCATCAAGCCGCGCACCAGTTATGGGCGCGGCTTTTTGCGTTGTGAAAAGTCTTCGCTAAAATCCTTCTAAAGTGTGCTGAAAAACAAGCGGCGTTTCTTGTTGCCGTGCCGCGCACGATTTGTGCTTTTTGACTCGTTCGCTTTCTGTCCCATTGCCAGCGTTGGGATGGCTGATTAGACTTTCGGTCTGTGGGGAATGGCGGATCGGTGTTACTTCGTGTATCGTTCGTCATTCGCTGAAGGACGGAGACGTTCAAGGCTGCGGATCGTAAAAAAGAACACGAATCAATCCGTTGCTTCTGGAACGGTCCCTTTCTTAAAAATTGGCTGGGCGCTGGCGGGATTTACCATTTCGCCAATCGGGTAGTGCTGCCGTCCAGTTTGAGGGCATCCGCCGTTGGAGTCTTCCGGAGAGGAACATTCCTTGACAGCGGGGCCACATAAAGAGGTGAGCGGGCTTGCCCCGCGCTTCCGTTGCCGTGGCCGGCGATTGCGTTTCGGCCCGCAGGGGGAGAGGGGGCAAGGAGTAGGGGAAGCATGTCGGTCGGCGTGTCGTTGGATCAACAGTGGGCTCGCATCCGGGGCCGCCTGAAGGACGAGGTGGGCGAGATCGCCTACCGCAGCTGGCTACAGCCGCTGTCCGTCGCGGGCATCCGGGGTGGCGAGGTGCGCATCGGCGTGCCCACGCGCTTCATGCGCGATTGGGTGCTGACCCACTATGCCGACCGCATCCGCGTGCTCTGGGCCGGGGAGAACCCGGAGGTCCAGTCCATCGACGTCGTCGTCGCCTCGACCAATGTTCCGCCCGCGCTCGCGGCCGACAACGACGACTCGGGGGACGATTCGGGGGACGAACCGCCTCCCGCCCGGCGCGCTCCGGCGCCCGCGCCAGCCCATTCCTATTCGGGCCAGCCGTACCCCGCTCCGTCCTACATCGGCTCCTCCTACGCCGCGTCGGACGAGTCGCCGACGGCGGTCGCCTCGGTGCTGGAGGACCGCACCGACATATCCGCCCCGCTCGACCCGCGCTTCACCTTCGAGAATTTCGTGGTCGGCAAGCCGAACGAGCTGGCGCACGCCGCCGCCCGCCGGGTCGCGGACGCCACCTCGGTGACCTTCAACCCGCTGTTCCTCTATGGCGGCGTGGGGTTGGGCAAGACGCACCTGATGCACGCCATCGCGTGGCAGATCCGCAAGAACGATCCGAACCGCAAGGTCATCTACCTGTCGGCGGAAAAGTTCATGTACCAGTTCATCCGCGCGTTGCGCTTCAAGGACACGATGGCCTTCAAGCAGCAGTTCCGCTCGGTGGACGTGCTGATGATCGACGACGTGCAGTTCATCAGCGGCAAGGACTCCACCCAGGAGGAGTTCTTCCACACCTTCAACGCGCTGGTGGACCAGAACCGCCAGGTCATCATCTCCGCCGACAAGAGCCCGTCCGACCTGGAAGGCATGGAGGAGCGGCTGCGCTCCCGCCTGGGCTGGGGCCTCGTCGCCGACATCCACCCGACCACCTACGAGCTGCGACTCGGCATCCTCCAGGCCAAGGCCGACGCGCTGAACGCCAACATCCCGCTGAAGGTTCTGGAGTTCCTGGCCCACAAGATCACCTCGAACGTGCGCGAGCTGGAAGGGGCGCTGAACCGCATCGTCGCGCACGCCGAGCTGGTCGGCCGCGCCATCTCGCTCGAATCGACGCAGGAGGTGCTGCACGACCTGCTGCGCGCCAACGACCGCCGCGTCACCATCGACGAGATCCAGAAGCGCGTGGCGGAGCATTTCAACATCCGCGTCGCCGACATGCATTCGGCCCGCCGCGCC
Organism: Pseudomonadota bacterium; assembly: GCA_023416195.1. Classification (GTDB taxonomy): domain Bacteria; phylum Pseudomonadota; class Alphaproteobacteria; order Azospirillales; family Azospirillaceae; genus Azospirillum. The sequence continues at coordinate 6,386 of JAEZID010000236.1, forward strand.
CGCGCCGTCGCGCGCCCGCGTCAGGTCGCCATGTACCTTGCCAAGCAGCTGACCGCCCGCTCCCTGCCGGAGATCGGGCGCAAGTTCGGCGGCCGTGACCACACCACGGTCATGCACGCGGTCAAGAAGGTGGAGGAGCTGCGCGCCACCGACCCCGCCTTCGCCGAGGACGTCGAGCTGCTCCGCCGCATGCTGGAAAGCTGAAGCCCGGTTCCGGACCGTCCCCCGGCCCCGTCCTGCGAACGTGACGGGCCGATGAAGTTTTGCCCCGCTCCCGCTTGAGCCATGGACGAGGCCCGACAATCCCGGCAAAGTTGCCGCTACGGCGGGGCCCCGCGCGGCTCCCCCCGGCCAACGAAAAAGGGAGAGAGGGCGCCATGACCATCACGAACGACCAGCGGTCGAGTGCCGCGACCCAGCGCGCCGCCAAGAGCTTCACCCGCCGCGTGCTGCTGCAAGGTGCCGCCGCCGCCGCCGGTGTCGCCGCGGTCGGCCCGTTCATCCTGCGTGAGGGGCGCGCCGCCTCCGGGTCCGTGAAGATCTTCTCCTGGTCCGGCTACATCAGCCCGGACATGCTGGCGGATTTCGAGAAGAAAACCGGCATTAAGGCCACGCTGACCGAATACGCCACCAACGACGAGCTGCTGAACCAGCTGAAGGCCACGGGCGGGGCCGGCTTCGACATCATCCACCCGACCGTGGACCGCGTGCCGAACTATGTGGAGTTCGACCTCGTCCAGCCGCTCGACGACGCGAAGGTCAAATGGGACGGCTGCCTGACGTCGGCGGTCGAAGGGTCCGCCGGCATGGGCGGCGTGGTCGGCGGCAAGCGCTTCCTCGCCCCGGCCGACTGGGGCACGGAGGCCATCGCCTACGACCAGACCAAGGCCCCGCTGACCTACGGCCAGGCCAGCTACGGCGACCTGTGGACGCCGGAACACGCGGGCAAGGTGACCGTGCGCGGCCATTCCTCGCTGATCGGCATCGGCCTGTGGCTGGAAAGCCAGGGCAAGCTGCCGCACCCGATCCGCGAGCAGTTCACGGACGAGAAGAAGGCCCGCGCCAACTTCGACGCCATCCTGAAGGTCGCCACCGACAGCAAGAAGAACATCGGGCAGTTCTGGTCCAACGAGAACGAGGCCCAGGGCGCCTTCCGCACCAACGGCTGCGTCATCGGCCAGACCTGGGACAGCACCGCCGTGGCGCTGCGCAAGGAAGGGCTGCCGGTCCGCTTCATCGCGCCCAGGGAAGGGGCGCTGGCCTGGATGGAAGGCTTCGCGATCCCGAAGAAGGCCGAGAACCTGGAGCAGGCCTACGCCTGGATCAACTGGTTCTACACGCCGCAGGCCGGCGCGCTCTACACCAACCACTCCGGCATCTCCAGCACGGCGGTGGGGGCGGAAGCGCACCTGTCCGACCTGAACAAGCAGTTCTTCGCCGACGCCTATCCGGGCGACGCGCTGCAAAAGCTGTGGTGGTGGCCGATCCAGGAAGCCTGGTACGTGTCGCTGCGCAACGAGTATCAGGACCGCTTCCTGGCCGCGTGAGGTACAGTCCCTCTCCCCTCCTTCCGGGAGGGGAGAGGGAGGGGAATTGCATGAGCCAGGACGTTCAGCTCGATCAGGTCACCATGCGGTTCGGCGTCGTCACCGCCGTCCGCAACGTCAGCCTGACCATCGGCGCGGGTGAGTTCTTCAGCTTCCTCGGCCCGTCCGGCTGCGGGAAGACGACCATCCTGCGCACGATCTCCGGATTCATGGAGCCGACCGAGGGCGCCATCCGCATCGGCGGGCGCGACATGCGCGGCATCGGCCCGAACAGGCGGCCGACCGCGCTGATCTTCCAGAACCTCGCCCTGTTCCCGCTGATGACGGTGGCGGAGAACATCGGTTTCGGGCTGGAGGTGCGCGGCGTGCGCGCCGCCGACCGCCGCCGCCGGGTTCAGCGGCTGCTCGACCTCGTGGCCCTGCCGGAGACGGCGGACAAAAAGGTGACGGAGCTTTCCGGCGGCCAGCGCCAGCGCATCGCCATCGCCCGCGCGCTGGCGGTGGAGCCGGCGGTCCTCCTGCTCGACGAGCCGCTGTCGGCGCTCGATCTGAAGCTGCGCCAGCACATGCGGGCCGAACTGCGCGACCTTCAGAAGCGCACCGGCGTGACCTTCATCTACATCACCCACGACCAGGGCGAGGCGCTGACCATGTCCGACCGGATCGGTGTGATGTCCAAGGGCGTGCTGGAGCAGGTGGGCGACGGCCGGACCATCTACGACCACCCGGAAACCGCCTTCGTCGCCTCATTCGTGGGCGAGAGCAACCGCTTCGCCGGCACGGTGCTGGAGGCGTCCGCCGACCGCGCGGCGCTCGACACGCCATTCGGCCGGCTGATCGGCCGCAACCCGCGCGCGCTGAGGCCCGGCGACCGCGCGACCCTGTTCGTCCGCCCGGAGCGGGTCATGGCCGGCGCCTCCGCCGGCAATGTTGGCGACAATGTTCTGGAATCCCGCGTCACCCACCGCGACTTCGAAGGCGCCTTCATCAACGCCTTTCTGGAGGGCGACATCGTCGTCCAGGTCCCGCATCTCGGCGACGAGCCCGCTCTGACCCCCGGCCAGCCGGCCCGTGTCGCCTTCCGCGCCGAGGATGCCGTGGTGCTGCCCACGTAACCCCCTCTACCGGCGGGGCGGGGAGAGGGGCGCGTCGCCCACCGGGACCTCGGTCCGGAACAGCGCCTTTTCGAAGTCGCTGACCAGCACGTCCAGCCGCACCGCCCACGCGCCCGCCGCCGGCAGGTCCACCCCGTCCGCCGCATACACACCCGGCCCGGCGGCGCCCAAGGCCCGCTCCAACGGTTCGATGCCGGCCGAGGGCAGGGCGGCCTGCACGGTGACCTCCTTCACCGCCAGCGGCGCGCCATCCGCGTGCGTCAGGCGCAGCTCGATGCGGTTCGGCCCCGGCCGGGCCGGCGTGATCGTGACCACCGCCTGCCGCCTCTTCGCCACGATCGCCGCCGTGTAGGACGCCTCTGCATCGGACGCGACCCGCGCACGCGGCGGCGGGGTCGTGCCCATGGCGGCGGTGAACAGCAGGACCAGCCCGACCACCACCATCTCCGTGAACACGCTGCCGTGCAGCCGCCCCGCCGTTCCGGCCGACTCCAGCCCCGGCGTCAGGCGCAGCCGGTTGAAGCACGCCAAGCCCAGCAGCACCGCCACGCACACCATCTTGCCGAACCAGATCTGCCCGTAGGCGCTGGCCAGGATGGCGCGCGGCTCGGCCAGTTGCAGCGCGCTCAGCCCCGCTCCGGCGAGCAGCAGCGCCGCCACGGCCCCGATGGCGATGCCGGAAAAGCGCCGGACGATCCGCGCGGCCTCCTGCGCCGTCTCGGTCCGCAGCGTCACCGCCAGCGGCCACAGCGACCCGACCCAGAAGGCCGCCGCCAAGCCATGCACCGCCACCAGCGGGACGCTCAGCCAGCGTGGTTCCGCCGTCGCCGCGTGCCCGGTGGCGGTCAGCGCCAGGGCCGCCCCGACCGCCCCGCCGACCAGCAGCGCGGCGCCGGTCCGGCCGCGCCCTTCCAGCGCCAGTCCCAGCGCCACGACGATCAGGCTCAACAGCGCCAGGACGCCGCTGAACCCCGACGTGCTGGTGACGCCGGTCTTCCACGCGGACGCCCCGGCCAGCGCGGCGAGCGGCGCTCCTTCCAGAACCGCGCCGGCCAGCCCGACGTTCAGCACCACGGCCAGGGCCGCCACCCCGACGCCCAGGCACAGCCCCGGCTTTAGCCGTCCGTTCACCGGGCTCCAGAGTCCCGGCACGAGCGCGAGGAACAGCCCGCCGCCGGCCGCGACCAGCAGGCTGGCGTAGTGCAGCGCCCGTGCCAGAGTTGCCGCCAGGATCGTGGCCTCCCGCGCCTGCTCGCTATGCACCGCCGAACGGTCCGGCGGCGCGCCGATGCCGAACAGCAGCGACCCGGCGACCGGGTGCCCGTCCCCGGAGGACACGCGGTAGCTGACCACATGGGTTCCCGCCGTCAGTTCGGGGGGAAGGGGCGCAATCACCGTTCCATCCCCGGCCTTGACCGGGCCGGGCAGGGGAATCGCCTGCCCGCCGGGGCCGAGTACCCGCACCGACACCGGTTGCACCGGCTCGTTGAAGCGCAGCCGGATTTCGGCGGGCGGGCGGTCCAGCCGCGCGCCGTCCGCCGGGACGGACTCGACCAGAACGGCATGCGCCCCCGCGGCCGGCGCCCCCGCCAGCAGCATCAGCGCGGCCAACAATCCGACGATGCGCCGGTGCATGCCCCTGGCCCTCCGCTCTCCGGCCCTCCGCTTACGGCTTGGCGGTCAGCGTCACGCTGGGCGCCGGCTCCTTGTAGTCATGGTCGGTCTTGCCGGGCTCGGGGATCTCGATCCAGCGGTGCACGCCCTTCTCGCACTCCTGCACCACGGGGAAATGGATCACCGTCCCCGCCGGCTGGTCGGGCAGCTTGGCGCGGAAGACGAACTCGTCGTAGTGGGCGTCGGGCAGGCTGCCGCCGGTCCAGGCGATCTCGGTGACGCCCTTGGTCAGTTTCTCCCCATAGTAATCATAGGCTTGGGCGTACTGGCCTTCCTTGGTGGTCAGAGTCCAGCCGGGCTTGGGCATCGGCTTCACCGCGACGACGCCTTCGAGGATCTGGACACGCAGCGCGGTGGTGGGGGAGTCGCCGCAGCCATGGCCGACGCGCAGCACGGCCTTGTAGGTGCTGCCGGCCGGGGCCTGCTTGGCCTCCAGCGTGGTGTGGGCGAGGGCGGAGGCGGCTGGCAGGCAGGCCAGGACGGTGGCGGCCAGCAGGGCGCCACGGGTTTCGCGGATCATTTCGCGGATCACGGAGAACTCCGGTGTTCGGTTGTCTGACGATGTTGGATCGGGTGTCAGACGACCGCCGGAGGGGCGCGCGCGGAGAAGGGTAGGGCGGGCCGCTCGCCGGGCGCGGCGTCCAGGGATGGCAGCGGCATCGCGACGGCCACCGCCACCGGCAGGACCAGCAGCGGGCCCGCCGCCGGCCCCAGCAGCTTGCCGCCGTGCAGCGACAGGCAGATCGGGCAGTAGGTGACGTGCGTGGCCGTCCCGGCCGGCGTCTTGTCATGCCCCTGATGGCAGGGCGGCGACTCGGCTGCGGCGGTCGCCTCCTGCATCGTCAGGGCGGTCGGCGGGGGTGGTACATGCGCCGCCATGACGATGGCGTGGAAGACCAGCACCAGCATGGCCAGCCATGCCGTCGCTCCCTTCGTCATCGATGCCCGCCGCCATGCACCCATCTTCGGACTATGAGGCCATGGGAATGAGCATAAAAGAACAAATAAGGACGGTGGATCGTGCCCGCGCGCCAGCGCCGCTTGCGCTTGCCGCGATCGCCGTGATAGGCTTCCAGTCCTACCTTCCGGACGGGGCGGACGCATGACTCACAACGCCGTTTTCCGTTTCATCGCGTTGCGCGGCGTTTCGTTGGGGAACCCGCGCCCGTGACGGAGGTACTGCGCCGTTACGGCCCGGTGCTGACCGGCCTGATCCTGGCGGCCGTGGCGCTCTGGCTGGTGCTGCTGGTCGTGCTGCCGCAGCTGCTGATGGTGGACTTCTCGTTCCGGCCGTCGCTGCCGCCCAGCAAGATCGGCGGGCCGGAGGACGTCTACACGCTGAAGAACTACGCGACGCTGTGGACCAACCAGATCCACCTCGCGATCTTCCTGAAGACGATCTGGGCCAGCGCGCTGGTCACCGCCGTGACGCTGGTGGTCTGCTACCCCGTGGCCTTCTACCTCGCCCAGGTCGCGCCCCGGCGGCGTCTGCCCACGCTGATCCTGATGCTGGTCGTTCCCTTCTGGATCAACGAGCTGCTGCGCACCTTCGCCTGGTACATCATTTTGGCCTACAACGGCCCGCTGAACGTGCTGCTGGTCAAGCTCGGCGTCTTCACGGAGCCGCAACGGCTGCTGGGCGGCGACGCGGGTGTGATTGTGGGCATGGTGTACGTCTACATCCTCTTCATGGTCTTCCCCATCACCAACGCCATCGAATCGCTGGACCGCAACCAGATCGAGGCGGCGCGGGACCTTGGTGCTGGCTGGCTGCGCATCCACCGCCGCATCGTCATCCCGCACGCCAAGCCGGGCATCGCTGTCGGCTGCATCATGACCTTCATGCTGGCGGCGGGCAGCTACGCCGTGCCGGCCCTGCTGGGCGGGCCGCAGAGCCGCTGGTTCACCGAGGTCATCTACAACTGGTTCTTCGAGGGCGGGAACTGGAACCAGGG
>JAEZID010000357.1 GCA_023416195.1 Pseudomonadota bacterium
CGGTCAGCCCGCACAGCCCGGCCAGCGCCGCGACCGCCGTCCCGGCGTCGCCGTCCCGCATCGTTTCAAGAAACAGCCGACCTGCCCCCGGCAGCGCGAACAGGCTTTCCACCGCGACCGCGCCGGCCACCACGGCGATCACGGCGTTGCGCAGGCCGCCCGCCACCGGGGCGAGGCCGAGCGGCACGGCGTGGTGCCACAGCACCGCCCGATCACTGAGGCCGCGCCCGCGCGCCGCGAGGATCGCGCCGCCGCCATTTATTGTGCCGTCGAGCGCCCCGTCCAGGGCCGCGCGCGCAACCCGCGCCGCCTGCGCGGCCGGCGCCGCCGCCAGCGCCGTCCAGGCGAGGACGAGGGTGAAGGACCTATCCGTCATCAGGACGGCGAAGACCGCCGCCAGCAGGAAGGCGGGCAGGGCGGGGCCGATCCCGCCCAGCAGCACCCCCGCCCATCCGGCGGGGGAACGCGGGCGCAGGCCGGCGCTCAAGCCCAGCAGCGCGCCGATCCCGGTTCCCATCGCCACGGCCGGAACGGTCAGCGCAACGGTCAGGGGCAGGGCCGCCGCCATGGCGCCCAGCGCCGCCGCCCAGCCGCGCCCGGTCGCCTCGGCCGTGACGGCGGCGAGCAGGGCGAACAGCGCAAGGGCGGGTAGCGCGGCGGTAAACCGGCGTGCGGCAAAGCTCAGCATCGGCGGGAGATGAGGTTTCGCCAAAAGGAGGTGCCCTGACGGTACGCAGGTTGGTGCCGGTCGGGCAATGAAATTTCGCCTCTCGGCGGGGGGCGGGGAGGGAGGGACACCATATTTGTTATCCTTCGAACGTTCACGATTCCGTTTGGCCCGCCCGCATGCTCGTTCCCGCTCCCGACCCGTCCCGCCGCGTTCCTCCGCCGGAACCGGCCCCAGTCCAGGCATCGCCGATCCTGGTGCCGGGGCGCAATTGCTGGCGGGTGGAGCGGGCGGAGCGCGTCGGGGTGATCGTCGATGCGGAGGATTACTTCGCCGTCGCCAAAACCGCGATGCGCCGGGCGCGGCGCAGCATCTACCTGACCGCCTGGGATTTCGACGCGCGCATTCGCCTGACGCCGCAGACGCGCCGGCCGCGCCGCCCCGACCGGCTGGGCAACCTGCTGAACTGGCTGGCCGCCACCCGGCCCGACCTGACCATCCATGTGCTGAAGTGGGACTATGCGGAGCTGTTCGACCTCGCCCGCTGGTCGCAGCCGCTGTTCCTGCGCAACTGGCTGAGCCACCCGCGCCTGCATTACCGGCTGGACAGCGACCACCCGACCGGCGCCTGCCATCACCAGAAGATGCTGATCGTGGACGACCAGCTGGCCTTCTGCGGCGGGCTGGACATCACCGCCAACCGCTGGGACACCCGCGCCCACCGCGCCGTCGAGCCGCTGCGCCGCCAGCCGGACGGCGCGCCCTACGAACCCTTCCACGACGTGATGATGGCGGTGGACGGCGACGCCGCCCGCGCGCTGGGCGACCTGTTCCGCGAGCGCTGGCGGCGCGCCACCGGCTGCGCGCTGACCCCGCCGGGCGAGATAAAGCCCGAGCGGCTCGGCTTCACGCGGCTCAAGTCGGACCGGGGCAAAGCCGATCCCTGGCCGCCGAACCTGACCCCGCTGGTGCGCGGCATCGGTGTCGGCATCGCCCGCACCGACCCCCGCTGGAACGGCCGCGACGAGGTGCGCGAGGTCGAGGCGCTCCACGTCGAGGCCATCGCGGCGGCCCGCCGGTTCATCTATCTGGAAAGCCAGTATTTCGCCTCCATCGCGGTGGCCGACGCGATCAAGGCGCGGCTGGCCGAGCCGGACGGGCCGGAGGTGGTGGTGGTCAACCCGGTGCGCACCACCAGCTGGCTGGAAAACACCGTCATGCTCGGCGCCCGCGCCCGCCTGACCCGCGAACTGCGCGAGGCCGACCGGCACGGGCGCTTCCGCCTCTATGTCGCGCTGACCGACGGCGGCGCCTGCATCACCGTGCACGCCAAGGTGATGGTGGTGGACGACCGGCTGCTGCGCATCGGCTCGGCCAACCTGAACAACCGCTCCATGGGCCTGGACAGCGAGTGCGATCTGGCGATGGAGGCCCCGCATGGAGCCGCCCCCCATGATACCGAGGTGGGCGCCGAGGGCCGCGACGTGCGGCACGCCATCGCCGCCGTGCGCGACGGACTGATCGCCGAACATCTCGGCGTCGCGCCGGAAAGCGTCGCGGCGGAGCTGCGCCGCCAGGGCTCCCTGATCCGGACCATCGAGACGCTGCGCCGTTCCGACGGGCGAACGCTGCAACCGCTGGAGGACCCGGAACCCGGCACGCTGGCCGCCGCTGTCGCCGATGCCCGCGTCTTCGACCCGGAACGGCCGGTCGATCCGACCGAACTGGTCCTGCGCTTCCTGCCGTCGCGCATCCCGCGCCGCCATCACTGGATCGCGCTGTTCGCCATCCTGCTGCTGGTGGCCGGATTCTGGGGCCTGTGGAGCCACACCCCGCTGCGGGAGTGGGCACGGCTGGACGTGGTGATGGACGCCGTGGGGCGGCTTCAGGGCATGGCGCTGGGGCCGCTGTGGCTGATCCTTCTCTACGTGGCGGGCGGATTCGTGATGTTCCCGCTGATGCTGCTGATCGCCGCCACCGCCGTCGTCATGGGGCCGTGGTGGGGCGTGCCGACCGCCATGGGCGGGGCGCTGGCCTCGGCCGCCGTGCTGTTCTGGGTCGGCCGGCGGCTGGGTCGCCCGCCCATCGAGCGTTACGGCGGGGCGCTGGTGCGGCGGGTCAGCCAGCGGCTGGGTGACAGCGGCGTGCTGGCCGTGGCGGGGGTGCGGGTGGTGCCGGTGGCGCCCTTCACGGTGGTCAATCTGGTTGCGGGGGCTTCCCGAATTCGCTTTCTGGACTATCTGATCGGGACCATGCTGGGAATGATGCCCGGCATCGTTGCTTTCAACCTGCTGGGCCATCAGCTTGAGCGGGCGTTGACCGAACCGACCTCCGGCGAGGTGGCGTTGCTCGCGGCGGTGGCCGCCGTGGCGCTGGGGCTCGGCTGGGTTGGCAACGCTGTGATGAAGAAGACGAGAGGGAGCGGCAAGCCGTGATCCGATTCAGCCGAGAGCGTGTCGAGCGGATCGCCGCCGCGCTGCGCGCCGCGCGCGCCCGCCGCCCCAAGCGCCGCTTCGACGGGCGCATGGGGGCCGTGCCCGAAGGCATGGCGGCGCTGCGCATCGCCACCTGGAACATCCACAGCTGCGTCGGGCTGGACGCGCGCTTCGCCCCCGACCGCATCGCCCAAGTCATCCGGGATCTGGACATCGATCTGATCGGCCTTCAGGAGGTCGGCTGGCACCATCGGGGCGAATCGGGGCTCGACCAGTTCGCCTTCCTGGAAAAGGCCACCGGGCTGACGGCCCACGCCGGCCCGACCAAGCACAACGAGCGCGCCCATTACGGCAACGCCATCCTGACGCGCCTGCCGGTGCGCGGCAGCTCCTTCATCGACCTCAGCGTTGGCCGGCGCGAGCCGCGCGGCGGGCTTGAGGTGCTGGTGGAGGTGGAGGGGCGGCCGGTCCGCATCATCGTCGCCCATCTCGGCCTCGACCCTTGGGAGCGCGCCAAACAGGTGGGCGTCATCGTCGACCGGGTGGCCGAGCAGCCCGACCTGCCGACCCTGTTCATGGGCGACCTCAACGAATGGGCGCCCAATTCCCCGCGCCTGAAGCGGCTGGCGCAGACCTTCCCCGACTGGGCCAGCCCGCGCAGCTTCCACGCGCGCATGCCGACGCTGCGGCTCGACCGCATCTACGTGAACGGCGGGCTGACCATCCCCGCCTATGAGGTGGTGCGCACGGTGCTGACCCGCCGCGCGTCCGACCATCTGCCGGTGCGCGCCACCGTCGCGGTCCCATAACCGACCGTTCGTCTAGGGCTTGTCAAAGCGCCGTAACCCTTCCGGCGGCGGGCGTGCCGCCCGGAGCGAATGCTCGTTCGCGACCGCGCATGACACCTGTGCGCCGCAGCATCGCGTGGCTCTTTTGCCGCTTCCGACCGTTTCCTCTGCAACGAAGCCCGAGCTGGGTCGTCAGGCTATTGACCGTAAGGTCATATGCTGTTCTCTTAAGTCTGTTGGTCATACGACCAATGAGGCGCCATATCCCCGGCCGGGCGTGGGACGAAACCGCGTAGCGAGGACCCTGTTGCTTTACCATCTCTACGATTTGCAGCACGCAGCCCTGCGTCCGATGCGCCTGCTGGCCGAGGCGGCCCAGCACACCTTCCAGAACCCGTTCAGCCCGGTTTCCTACACCCGCATCGGCCGTGCCGTCGCGGCAAGCGCGGAACTGGTCGAACGCACGACCCGGCGCTTTCCCAAGCCGGCCTTCGGCCTGAAGACCGCCAAGGTCGCGGGGGAGACTGTCGCGGTCACGGAACGGGTCGTTCTGAAGAAAGCCTTCTGCAACCTGCTGCACTTCGAGAAGCCGGAAGGCACGCCGGCGCAGCCGCGCGTCCTGCTGGTCGCCCCGATGTCGGGTCACCACGCGACGCTGCTGCGCGGCACGGTGGCGGCGCTGCTCGACGACCATGACGTCTACGTCACCGACTGGACCGACGCGCGCCTGGTGCCGCTGGCCCAGGGCCGGTTCGATCTGGACGATTACATCGACACGGTCGCCGCCCTGATCCGTTTCCTGGGGCCGCAGACGCACGTCATCGCGGTGTGCCAGCCGGCCGTGCCGGTGATGGCCGCCGTGTCGCTGATGGCCGCGTCGGACGAGCCGGTGCAGGCGCGCAGCATGTCGCTGATGGGCGGCCCCATCGACCCGATGGCCAACCCGACCGTGCCGGTGAAGCTGGCCGCGACCCGCCCGCTGTCGTGGTTCGAGCGCACCGTCATCACCACGGTCCCGGCCTATTATCCGGGCGGCTTCCGCCGTGTCTATCCGGGCTTCATCCAGCTATCCGGCTTCATGTCGATGAACCTGGACCGCCACATCGGCGAGCATCTGGGCCTGTTCCGCCACCTCGTCCAGGGCGACGGCGACAGCGCCGAGCAGCACCGCCGCTTCTACGACGAGTATCTGTCGGTCATGGATCTGTCGGCGGAATTCTACCTGCAAACCATCGAGACGGTGTTCCAGAAGCACGCGCTGGCCAACGGCACGATGGAGTCGCGCGGCCGCAAGGTCGAACCGGCGGCCATCCGCAAGACCGCCCTGATGACCGTGGAAGGCGAGTTGGACGACATCTCCGCCCCCGGCCAGACGGAATCGGCGCACCGCCTGTGCGCGTCCCTGCCGGACGACATGCGCGCCCGCCATTTCCAGAAGGGCGTCGGCCACTACGGCATCTTCAACGGCCGACGCTGGCGCGAGAACATCATGCCGGCGGTGCGCGAGTTCATCCGCAAGCACGACGCCTGACCGTGGGGTACCAATTCTCCACGGATGTCACGGATGGAGGCACGGATTTCACGGATTTTTCTATTGGCTTGCCCAGCGCGCGCCCATCGGAAGGCAACGGCTGCACAAGTATAAAAATCCGTGAAATCCGTGTTCAAATCCGCGCAATCCGTGGAGAATCTGTTGTCCCCCGAGGATCGCTCACGCGGTTCGCTGCCACGTCTCCCGCGCCGTGACCGGTCGAAGCTCGTGCAGCAGCCACACCAGCCCTGACACGACCAGGATCGCCCCGGCCTGGTGCGCGGCGGCCACGGGGATCCACACGACGCTCAGCAGCGTGGCGATGCCCAGCCCGATCTGAAGCAGCACCATGCCGGCGGTCAGCGCGGCCACCCGCCCGGCCCGGCCCGGCAGCCGCGCCGCCCGCACCCGCAGCCACAAGACCAGAACCACCAGCCCCGTCAGGATTGCCAGCGCCCGGTGCGTCAGCTGGATCGCCGCCGTGTTTTCGAACGGGTTGATCCACCAGGGCGAGAGGTTGTTCACCTCCACCGGGATCCACTGGCCGTTCATCAGCGGGAAGCTGTTGTAGGCCAGCCCTGCATCCGTTCCGGCGACGAAGGCCCCCCACACGATGGTGACGCCGACCAGCCCAAGCGCCACGCGCGCGTGCCGGCGCAGGCGCCGCGATTCCGTCGCCCAGCCGGCCAGCGGCAGCGGGTCGAGGATGCCCAGCGCCGTGCGCAGCAGCAGCCCGTAGATCAGGATCGCCATGCCCAGATGCAGCGCCAGCCGGTAGTGGCTGACCTCCGGCCGGTCCACAAGGCCGCTCATGACCATGTACCAGCCGATGACGCCCTGAAGCCCGCCCAGCAGGAACAGCCCGGCCAGCTTCGGCCACAGCTCCCTGGAGATGCGCCCCTGTGACCAGAAGCGCAGGAAGGGGATCAGGAAGACGAAGCCGATCAGCTGGCCCCACAGGCGGTGGAACCACTCCCACCAGAAGATGCGCTTGAAGCCCTCCAGGTCCATCCAGGCGTTGTAGACGCGGAATTCCGGCGTCTGCTTGTACAGGCCGAAGACGCGATGCCATTCCGCCTCCGACAGGGGCGGCAGAATGCCGATCAGCGGTTTCCATTCGGCCATGGACAGGCCGGATTCGGTCAGCCGCGTGATGGCGCCGATCACCGCCATGGCGAACACCATGGCGCAGCAGACCAGCAGCCAGTAGGCGATGGGCCGGGTGGAGGCGGGGGCGCGGACGTCGTCCGTTGCGGTGATTGCGGTCAAGGCTGGGGTATCCCGGACGGAGGCGAGGCGTTCCAAAATGTGGGGCTCACGCTGGCCCGCGTCAAACGGACACGGGAGCGCCACCGGAGTGCCGCTCGGGATATGGGTGTTTGCGCATCGTTGGGGTGATACAAATATTCGATGGGTCAACGGTTTCGGCACTGGAGCGGCGATGGCGGATTTCTCCCTCGGCTTCGGCTTGGCGTTCCAGGACCTGTACGAGCATGACGGGCTCGCGCGCCTCGACCGCGCCTTCCTCGACCGGCTGACCGACTCGGATGCGGGCTTGGCGAATCGGCTGCTCGCCGCCCGCGCCGCTCCGCCGGCCGGGAAGGCGGAAAGCGACCTGCTGATCGCGCTGGGGCCGCATCTGGAGGATTTCATCGGCGAACTGTTCGGCATCCGGGCCGAACTGGACGAGTTGCGCGCCCGGCACACGGAGCTGGCCCCCCTCTACACCGCCAAGCGCCTGTTCGTTCAGCGCCGCGCCGCCAAGGCGGTCAAGCCCGACGAGGTGGCCGCGCTGGACGGGGCCGAACTGGCCGCGCGGTTGGAGGACTGGCTCGGCGGGCCGCTGACCGAGATGGGCTTCGCCCGGCAGGTGCTCGCCTGGATGGACGCGGAGGCCGAGCACGCCGCGCAACTGGACACCGCCGCCCGCTACGCCGCCTGGAGCCTCTTCACCGAGGCGGGACGGCGCCGGCACGGCGACGGCGTGCTGTTCCAGCTGCCGCACAAGACCGACCCCGAACGGCTCGTCCCCGTGGAGACGGTCGAGTTGCACGGCGTCACCATGATGCGCCTGCCGGAGGACCGGCAGCGCGAGCGCCGGGGATTCCACCTGACCGATCCCGGCACCGACCTGACCGGCGCGCTGGACGAGGCCAATTACTGCATCTGGTGCCACAACCAGGGCAAGGACAGCTGCTCCAAGGGCCTGCGCGACCGCAAGACCGGGGATTTCCAGAAAAGCGCCTTCGGCGTCACGCTGACCGGCTGCCCGCTGGAGGAAAAGATCTCCGAGATGCACAGCCTGAAGGCGGCGGGCGTGCCGGTCGGGGCGCTGGCCATGGTGGTGGTGGACAACCCCATGTGCGCCGGCACCGGCCACCGCATCTGCAACGA
>JAEZID010000238.1 GCA_023416195.1 Pseudomonadota bacterium
GCCCGCCGCCGTGCTGCTGGCCCTGGCGCTGGCCGTGGGCGGGACGGCGCTGATCGGCTCCTCGGCCTCGGTCGCGCAGCTGGCGCTGGGGCTGGCGGCGGCGACGGGCGGGTTCCTGCTGTGGAACTGGCCGGTCGAGCGCCACGGCTGGGGCGTGTCGGGCCAAGCCGCGCTCGGCGTCGTGCTCCTGCTCGCCGGCGTGCTGTCGCTGTTCACCCAGGCCCAGGCCGCCGTGCTGCTGCTGGCCCTGCCCGCCCTGCTGGCCGACCGGCTGTGCGCCGCCCTGCCCCTGCCCGAGACCGGCTTCGGCCGGGCTGCCGGCACCGCGCTGGTCACCGTGCTTGCCATCGTTCCGGCGCTGATCGCCATCGGCGCCGCCTACCTCCTCTCCGGCGGCGAAGCGTCGCCGTACTGATCCATTCCTAATCTGGAGTCCTTTGCCATGAAGACGATGCTGTTCGCCGCCGCCCTGTTCGCCACCACCGCCATGGGCGCCGTTTCCGCCGGCGCCGCGCCGGTCGCCTACAAGCTCGACCCCGCCCACACGGCGGTGGTGTTCGTGGTCGATCATCTGGGCTTTTCCAACGCCATCGGCCGCTTCAACACGGTGGCCGGCGACGTCGCCTTCGACAAGGACGCGGTGCAGAACAACAGCGTCACCGTGGTCATCGACACGGCCAGCGTGGACACCAACCACGCCAAGCGCGACGAGCACCTGAAGTCGCCGGACTTCTTCAACGTGAAGGAATTCCCGAAGCTGACCTTCAAGAGCACCAAGGTCGAGAAGACCGGCGACAAGACCGGCAAGCTGCACGGCGAACTGACCCTGCTGGGCGTGACCAAGCCGGTGGTGCTGGACGTCACCTTCAACAAGGACGGCGTCAGCCCGGCCAGCAAGCAGGAGACGGTCGGCTTCTCCGCGCGCGGGAAGATCAAGCGCACCGACTTCGGCATGAAGTACGGCGCCCCGAACATCGGCGACGAGATCGAACTGATCATCGAGGCCGAGGCCGTGAAGACCTGATACCGGCCCCCCTCGCCTGTTGTCGTGGGAGGGGGCCGGCGGCTTGCCGGTCCCTTCCTCGTTCTGAAAGTTCCGGTCGGGAGCGCGCGATGCCGCAGTTGGTGAATGGCGAATGGGTCAAGGGTCCCATCGCCGAGAGTGAGATCAAGGACGGCGCGTTCCATCGCGAGCCGACGCGCTTCCGCAGCTGGATCACGCCGGACGGCGCGCCGGACGCGGAGGGCAGGCCGACCCTGCCGGCGGAGGCCGGGCGCTATCACCTCTACGTTTCCTACCTGTGCCCGTGGGCGTCGCGGACCCTGATCTTCCGCGCGCTGAAGGGGCTGGAGGGGATCATCGGCCTGTCGGTCGCCGAGCCGGTGATCGGCGAGGACGGCTGGGTCTACGCCGAGGATCAGGACGGCGGCGAGGGCGTCGGCACGTTCCGGCACCATTACCGCCTCTACACCGCCAGCGACCCGACCTACACCGGCAAGGTCTCCGTCCCCGTTCTGTGGGACAAGAAGGAGCGCCGGATCGTCAACAACGAGTCGGCGGACATCATCCGCATGCTCAACACCGCCTTCGACGGGATCACCGGCAACAGGCTGGACCTGTATCCCGAACCGTTGCGCGCGGCGATCGACGATTGGAACGAACGCATTTACGGGACCGTCAACAACGGCGTCTACCGGGCCGGCTTCGCCAAGTCGCAGGCGAGCTACGACGAGGCCGTGACGGTGCTGTTCGAGACCCTGGACGCGCTGGACGCGCATCTGGGCGACAACCGCTATCTGGCCGGCGAGCATCTGACCGAGGCGGACTGGCGGCTGTTCGTGACGCTGGTGCGCTTCGACGCGGCCTATCACGGCGCCTTCAAATGCAACATCCGGCGGATCGAGGACTACCCGAACCTGTCGAATTACCTGCGCGAGCTGTACCAGTGGCCGGGCATCCGGAGCACCGTGAACCTGGAGCACATCAAGCGCGGCTATTACGTCAACCCGGCGATCAACCCGACGCTGATCGTGCCGAAAGGTCCGGCGCTGGACCTCGA
Source organism: Pseudomonadota bacterium (assembly GCA_023416195.1). Classification (GTDB taxonomy): domain Bacteria; phylum Pseudomonadota; class Alphaproteobacteria; order Azospirillales; family Azospirillaceae; genus Azospirillum. The sequence goes on from JAEZID010000238.1 coordinate 2,061, forward strand.
CCGCCCCCACGACCGCGCGCGGCTGGCCGGACAGGGCATTTGGCGGCGGGCTTGATGCCCCTCACATCAGAATCGTGGCGCCGCCGTCCACCACCAGCGTGTGGCCGTTGATGTAGGACGCGGCGGGCGAGGCGAGGAAGACCGCCGCTCCGCCCAGTTCGGACGGCTGGCCCCAGCGGCCCATGGGCGTGCGGTTCGCGAAATAGGCACCCTTCTCCGGATCGTTCGCGATGGCGAGGTTGGTTTCCGTCACGAAGAAGCCCGGCGCGATGGCGTTGCTGGTGATGTTGCGCGAGCCGTATTCGGCGGCCAGCGCGCGCACCATGCCGGTCAGCCCGGCCTTGGCCGCCGTGTAGACGGAATCGTTGGCGCGCGCGATCTGCCCGGCGACGGAGGTGACGGTGATCAGCCGGCCCTCCCCCTGTTTCAGCATCAGCCGCGCCGCCTCCCGCGCCAGGATGAAGGCCGAAGACAGGTCCACGTCGATGAGGGCGCGGATCTCCTCGTCGGAAAAGTCCTGCAAGGGCTTGCGGTTGCGCTGCCCGACGTTCTGGACCAGCACGTCGAGGCGACCGTGCTTGCGCTCGATCACCGCGAAGGCCTCGCGCACGGCGCCACTGTCGGCGATGTCGAAGGGAAGACAGCTGACGTTCCCAGTGCCGTTCCCAGTACCAATGTCCGCGGCCGCCTCGCGCAGCCGGTCGGCATCGCGGCCGTTCAGCAGGACATGCGCCCCGGCGCCGGCCAGCGCGCGGGCGATCTCCAGCCCGATGCCCCGGCCGCTGCCGGTGACCAGGGCCACTTTGCCTTCCAGCGAGAACATCGACGACAGGGACGGAGCGGTCATGCTGCACCTCGGTTGGCCGAAGCCTCTCTCATAGTGCAACGCCCGGTGGCCGGCACCTGTTTTCGTGCGGAACCGCCCCGCCGAAGGACACGGGCGGCATGCTTGACCGATGCACGCAGGGACAATAAATTAGCTTTTGCTAATTTTAAAAGGACCGGGATCATGCACAAGAACTGGCCCGAGATGACCGTCGAACTGTCCGGCGCCATCCGCGACCTGCGCGGCGGCGCACCGGAGGTGATGAAGGCCTTCTCGGGGATCGCGCAGGCGGCGCTGAAGGCCAACGCGCTGGACACCAAGACGAAGGAGTTGATCGCGCTGGGCATCGCCGTGGCGATCCGCTGCGACGGCTGCGTCGCCTTCCACGCCGAGGCGGCGGTCCGGCAGGGCGCCACCCGCGAGGAGGTGATGGAGACCATGGGCATGGCGGTCTACATGGGCGCCGGCCCATCGGTCATGTACGCCGCGCAGGCGGTGGAGGCCTTCGACCAGTTCGCGGAAAAGGCCAAGGCCACCGCCTGACGGCAAAAGAAAAGGCCGGAGGCGCGAACGCCCCCGGCCCTTCTTTCAAAGCGTGCCCGCTCAGTGCGACGAGGCGGCGGCGGCGCCGATGCCGGTCTGCGAGCGCACGTACTGGTCCTCGTACGCGGCGATCTCCGCTTTTGCCCGCTGGCTGTTGTCCAGCTTGGAGACGACGATGGTCACCAGGAAGGCCAGCGTCATGGAGAACAGCGCCGGGTGCTCGTACGGGAAGACCGGGGTCGCGTAGCCGATCACGGCCACCCACACCGTCTTCGACAGGATCACGAAGACCACCGCCGAAATCAGGCCGGTCAGGCCACCCAGCAGCGCGCCGCGCGTGGTCAGGCCCTTCCAGTACATGGACAGGATCAGCACCGGGAAGTTGGCGGACGCCGCGATGCCGAAGGTCAGGCCGACCAGGAAGGCGACGTTCTGCTTCTCGAACAGGATGCCCAGCACCACGCCGACCACACCCAGCGCCAGCGACGACAGCTTGGAGACGCGCATCTCCTCGGCCTCGGTCGCCTCGCCTTTGCGGATGACGCGGGCGTAGAGGTCGTGCGCGATGGACGACGCGCCGGCCAGCGCCAGACCCGCGACCACCGCCAGGATCGTCGCGAAGGCCACCGCCGACATGAAGCCCAGCAGCAGGTCGCCGCCCATCGCCTGGGCCAGATGCATGATCGGCATGTTGTTGCCGCCGATCAGCTTGCCGCCGATGACGCCGCCCTCGAAGAACTTCGGGTTGGTGCCGACGATGGAGATCGCCGCCATGCCGAGGATGCCGACCACCAGGAAGAAGGCGCCGATCAGGCCGGAGGCCACGAACACGCTCTTGCGCGCTTCCTTGGCGTTCGGAACGGTGAAGAAGCGCATCATGATGTGCGGCAGGGCGGCGGTGCCGAACACCAGGCCCAGCGACATCGACACGGTGGAGACCGGGTCGGCCAGCATCGTGCCTGGCCCCATGATCTTCACGCCGGCCTTGTGGGCGCTGGTCGCCGAGGAGGCGATGGCCTCAAGGCTGAAGCCGAAATGGGCGAGCGTCAGGAACAGCAGCAGGAAGCCGCCGCCCAGCATCAGGCAGGCCTTGATGATCTGCACCCAGGTGGTGGCGATCATGCCGCCGAAGGTGACGTAGACCACCATCAGCACGCCCACCAGCACCACGGCCACCGCGTAGTCGAGGCCGAACAGCAGCTTGATGAGCTGGCCGGCGCCGACCATCTGGACGATCAGGTAGCAGACCACCACGGTCAGCGAACCCAGCGCCGCGAAGGTGCGCACCTTCGACTGGTCGAGGCGGTAGGAGGCGATGTCCGCGAAGGTGAAGCGGCCCAGGTTGCGCAGGCGCTCCGCCATCAGGAACAGGATGATCGGCCAGCCGACGAAGAAGCTGACGATGTAGGCCATACCGTCGAAGCCGGTCAGGTAGACGAGGCTCGACAGGCCCAGCAGGGTCGCCGCCGACATGTAGTCGCCCGCGATGGCCAACCCGTTCTGGACGCCGGAGATGCCGCCGCCGGCGGTGTAGAAGTCCGACGCCGAACGGGTGCGCTTGGCCGCCCAGTAGGTGATGCCCAGCGTCAGCCCGACGAAGGCCAGGAACATGGCGATGGCGATGGGGTTGACCGACTGCTTGTCGGCGGCCCCCATGTCGCCGGCCGCCAGCGCCGGGCCGGCCGCGAGAAGGGCGGCGGTCAGCGCGCCGATGACTGCCGCTTTCATCGCTGGCTCTCCGTCACGATCTGGTTGTTGAGGTCCTCGAACTCGCCGTTGGCGAAGTAGGAGTAGACGCCGGTCAGCAGCCACGAGATGACGATGACGATGGCGCTCAGCGGAAAGCCGATGGAGATGCCGGAGCCCTCGGCGACGGGCGTGCGCAGCGCGTCGGGCGCGAAGGCGACGGCCATCATCAGGGCGTAGTAGGCGCTCAGCACGATTACCGACAGAAGCAGCGCGAGCCGTCCACGTTTCTTGACCAGCACTTGGAACTTCGGGTTCTGGCGAACCCGCTGGTAGACAGGATCGGACATGTTTCCCCCTGACACTTGATTTTAGCTGGGGGCCGTCCTACCAACTCAATGTTTCCCGAATTTCCCCTAATTGTTACGAATTGTGTCCGGCGCCGAAAAATTGCATAGAACCCCTCCCTTCCATTCGTCATACCGATGACGTCCATGGCCCGCTCCCGCCTGTTTCTGCGTCTGCTGACCAGCGTGCTGCTTCTGGTGGTCCTGTTCTCCTCGGCCAACTACCTGCTGTCGGTGCCGCTGGTGAAGGAGAAGGCGTACCAGATCGAGCTGGACGCCAGCCGCACCATCCTCGACAACGTCCATGTGACGGTCAGGAAGATCCGCTCGAACCTGGACGAGCAGCGGGCCTCCATCGTCGAGAATTTCAAGGCGGAGATGCGGACCAAGGTGTCGCTGGCCGCCGGCTACATCGACTATGTGCTGGGCCGGGTGGACCGTGGCGAGATCACCCGCGCGGAGGCCGACCGCCTGATCCACGACGGGCTGCGGGCGTTCAAGTCGGGTGCCGACGATTACATCTGGCTGACCAACTACGACTCCGTCCTGCTGTCGCACCCGCACCCGGAACTGGCCGGCGACACCCAGGACGAGCACGGCCGGGAGGTCGTCCCCATCATCGTCGACAAGGCGCGTCGGGAGGGCGAGGGCTATCACACCTACCCGTGGCCGCGTTCGGGTGGCGACCGCGCGGCGCGGAAGATGTCCTATTTCCGCCATCTGCCGAAGCACGGGCTGATCGTCGGCACCGGCTCCTTCCTGGACGACATCGACGCGGTGGTGGAGCGCCGCATGCAGGCGGCGGTGGAGGATTTGC
>JAEZID010000406.1 GCA_023416195.1 Pseudomonadota bacterium
CGGAGTGGCTGCAATGGGTGGCGCTGGCGATGCCGCCCGCGCATGTGTTCGAGGGGATGCGCGCCGTCCTCTACAACGGCGTGGTGCGCTGGGACCATCTGGCCTGGGCGGCGGGGCTGAACCTCGTTTTCATGGCGCTGTGCGCGGCGGCCTTTCAGTATTCCTTCCGACAGGCGCGGGTGCGTGGTGCGCTGTTGCAGACGGGGGAATGAGGGGGTCGGATCCTCCGGCCATCCGTGATAGCTTCCCGGCCTCCGTCGAACGAAGCTGTGTGCCCATCATGAAGCCCGTCACGCTTGCCGAGATTGCCGCCGCCCTGAACGCCCAGCTGGAGGGCGACGGGTCCATCGTGATCGCCCGCGCCGTCCACCCGTCGGAGGCCGAGGGGCCGGGCGATCTGGCGCTCGCCATGGAAAAGGGGCTGGGCGAGGTGCTGGCGGCGAGCAAGGCGCGCGCCGCCGTGCTGGCGGAGGGGGCCGAGGTGCCGGCCAACATCGCCGGCTGGATCGTGGTGAAGCGTCCGCGCTACGCCATGGCCGGGCTGCTGGACATCTTCGAGAAGCCGGTCCACGCCGAACCGGGCGTCCACCCGCAGGCCTTCGTGGCGCCGGACGCGGTGCTGGGGCAGGGCGTGTCGATCGGGCCCTTCGCCTATGTCGGGCCGAAGGCCGTGCTGGGCGACGGCGTCATCGTCATGCCGCAGGCCACGGTGGGGGCCGAGGCGGTCATCGGCAAGGACAGCCTGATCCACCCCGGTGCCCGCATCGGCGAGCGCGTGGTGATGGGCGAGCGCTGCATCATCCACCCCAACGCGGCCGTGGGCAACGACGGCTTCAGCTTCGTCACGCCGGAGCCGGGCAGCGTCGAGTCGGCCAAGACCACCGGCCGGGTGGTCGGCACCAACGTGCTGATCCGCCGTGTCAACTCCATCGGCACGGTGGTGCTGGGCGACGACGTGGAGGTCGGGGCCAACGCCACCATCGACCGGGGCACGGTGACGGCGACGCGCATCGGGTCGGGCACCAAGATCGACAACCTCGTGCAGATCGGCCACAACGTGCAGGTCGGCACCAACTGCATGCTGTGCGGCCATGTCGGCATCGCCGGCAGCACGATCATCGGCGACCGCGTGGTGCTGGCCGGCAAGGTCGGCGTGGCGGACCATGTGAAGATCGGCAACGACGCGGTGGTCGCCGCCAACTCGGGCGTCGGGACCGACATTCCGGCGAAGGCGGTCTATATGGGCTACCCCGCCGTGCCCCGCGACCGCGCTTTCGACCAGTACAAGGGGCTAGCCCGTTTGAAGCGCCTGTTCGCGGACGTGGCTGACCTGAAGAACCGGGTCAAGGCGCTCGATGGCCGCGCTAACGTCTCTGGCGGAGCCCCGCCGGAGAGCACGGATGAGCGAACTTAAAAACGACGTCCTGACGATCATCGCCGAGAAGGGCCGGGTGGAGGTCGGGCGGCTTACGCCCGACGCCCGGTTGGCCGATCTGGAGATCGCCTCGCTCGACGTGATCGAGATCGTTTTCGCCCTGGAAGAACGCTTCGGCATCGAAATTCCCTTCAACGCCAACGACGCCCGCAAGGAGTTCGACACGGTCGGCGACGTGCTGCGGGCGGTCGAGGCCGCCGTGTCGAAATCGGCCGCGTGAGCGCGGCGGTGCGGCGCGTCGTCGTCACGGGGCTGGGCGTTGTTTCGCCGATTGGGATCGGGGCGGACCGCTATTCTGAATCCCTGTTCGCCGGGCGGTGCGGCATCGGGCCGTTGAGCCTTGTTGCGCATGACGGGCTGGGCATTCGGCTGGCGGGGGAGGTGCGGGACTACGATCCCGCCGCCCACTTCGACGCGCGGCGCTTGGGGTTGCTCGACCGCGTCAGCCAGTTCGCGCTGGTGGCGGCGCGGCAGGCGGTCGCGGCGTCGGGGCTGCGCTTCGAGGGGGCGCTTGCGCCGCGCACGGCGACGATCCTCGGCACGGGGGTCGGGGGCATCGGGACGCTGGACGAGGGGTTCCACCGGCTCTACGCGGAGGGGGCGCAACGGCTGCACCCCTTCACCATTCCCCGCCTGATGGTCAGCGCGCCGACCGCGCAGGTTTCCATGGAATTCGGGCTGACCGGGCCGAGCTTCACGGCGTCGAGCGCCTGCGCCTCGGCGGCCCACGCCATCGGGCTGGCGTTCCAGATGGTGCGCGGCGGGCTGGTGGACGCCGCCGTCACGGGCGGGGCGGAGGCCAGCCTGAGCTTCGGCGCGCTGAAGGGGTGGGAGGCCATGCGCATCGTCAGCCCGGACGGCTGCCGGCCCTTCTGCGAGACCCGCAACGGCATGGTGCTGGGCGAGGGGGCGGCGGTGCTGGTTCTGGAGACGCTGGAGGCGGCCAGGGCGCGCGGCGCGGACATCCTGGGCGAGGTCGCCGGGTTCGGCATGTCGGCGGACGCCAGGGACATCACCGCGCCGGATGCGGAGGGGGCGGCGCGGGCCATGCGCGCGGCGCTGGCCGATGCGGCGCTGAATGGGGATGAGGTCGATTACGTGAACGCCCACGGCACCGGTACGGCGGCCAACGACGCCACGGAGGCGCGGGCGATCCATGCCGTGTTCGGGGAGCACGCGCGGCGGCTGATGGTGTCGTCCACCAAGTCGATGGTCGGGCATTCGCTGGGCGCGGCCGGCGCGCTGGAGGCGGCGGCGACGCTGCTGGCGTTGCGCGATCAGGTGGTGCCGCCGACCGTGGGAGTGGAGCGGCCGGACCCGGCCTGCGCGCTGGACGTGGTGCCGCGCGAGGCGCGGGACGCGCGGGTCGGGGCGGCGCTGTCCAACTCCTTCGCGTTCGGCGGGTTGAACGCGGCGCTGGCGTTTCGGCGGGTGTGAGTGCAATTGCCCCCTCCCCAACCCTCCCCCGCTTAGCGGGAGAGGGAGCTAATTTAACCTCTCCCGCGAAGCGGGGGAGGGAGGGACCCATGCGCAAGCATAGGAGGGAGGGGGCAAATGCGCCTTACTGGAACGCGATCTTCACGTTCTCGCCCGGATTCGGCGGTTCGCCGGTGATCTTCGCCTTCACGTAGCCGTAGGCGTAGACCATGGCGCTCGACGGGCTGTCCCAGTATTCGGCGTGATCGACGCTGACCTTCAGCAAGGCGATTTCCGGGTCGTCGGGACCCTGCGGGAACCAAGTGGACATGATGTCCCGCCATAGGAAGCGGATCTTCTCGCGGTCGCGCACGAGTTCGGCCACGCCGGAAACCGAGACGTAGTTCTGGTTGCTCGGGTCGGCGTAGGACAGGTTGACGCGCCAATGCTCCTTCAGCTCATGGACCTTGGGCGAGTCGGCTCGGGTGAAGAACCACAGGTTGCCGTCGTCGAACCCCGCGTGCGGCAGGGTCGCCATCGGCCGGGAATGCAGGATTCCGTTGTCGTTCAGCGTCGTCATCATGGCGATGCGCACGCCCTTGATCATCCCCCAGAGCTTGTCGGCGGCCTCGCGATCCTCGGCGCTTCTTGCCATGGTCTGCCTCTCGTTTGGTAACCCAACGGAGTCCGGTCAACGGCTTTCGCCGAAAAAGGTTCCGAGTGCGTTGACCGCCCCCACGGCCCAGGACGCCTCGCTTTCGTCCGCCGCGTAATGGTCGATTCGGGACAGCGACAAAGGCGCAATACCCAAACGCAGGGCCGCCTCCGGCCTCAGGTCGAGGGCGAGCGCGAGGGCCGCGCGGATGGTGCCGCCGTGGATCACCGCGACGATGTCCCGGCCGGCGTGGGCGGCGGTGAGGCGCCGGATCGCCCCGGCGGCGCGGGCCATGACCTGGGCGAAGCTCTCGCCGCCGGGCGGCGCCTCGGTCGCCGGGGCGGACCAGAAGCGGCGCGCCTCGTCGGGGTGGTGTTCGGCCACGGCGTCGTGGGACAGGCCCTCCCACGCGCCGAAGCCCTGTTCGGCGAGGTCGGGTTCGACCAGCGCCATATCGCTGCCCGGCAGGCGCAGCGCCGTCGCCGTCTGGCGGGTGCGGCGCAGGTGGCTGGTCACCCACACCGCCTCGCGCGGCAGGCGCGCGGCGACGGCGGACAGGGCTGCGCTGTCGCCGGTGTCGGCGGGCGGGTCGTCGCGGCCGTAGATCAGCCGGTCCGGGTTCGGGACGGGGGCGTGGCGGATCAGCCACCAGCGGGTGACGATCATCGCAGCGCCGAGAGCGTAAGGAGGACGGCGGCCTCACTCGCCTGCTGGGCGGCGCCGAACACGTCGCCGGTGTGGCCGCCGATCTGGCGGCGGGCGAGGGCGGCCATGATCGTGGTGGCGAGAGCGGCGGCAAGAATGGCCGCGGGGGCCTTGGCGGTCAGGGCGACGAGGGCGACGGCGACGGCGATGGTCAGGGACAGGGCGACCGTTGCCGTGGTCGGGCGGCCCTGCCGGGCGGCGAGGCCATCGGCGCGGGCGGGGCCCATGCGGCGGGCGATCACGGCCATGCCGCCGCGCGACAGGGCGCCGGAGGCGGCGAGCGCGGCGAGGACGGTGGCGGGATCGGCGATGGCGGCGATGGCGGAGGCGCGGATGGCGACGGAAAAGACGATGGCGAGCACGCCGTAGCTGCCGACCCGGCTGTCGCGCATGATCTCCAGCTTGCGCGCCCGGTCGCGCCCGCCGCCGAAGCCGTCCGCGACGTCCGCCGCCCCGTCCTCGTGCAGGCCGCCGGTGATCCAGACCAGGGCGCAGAGGGAGAGGAGTGCGGCGGGGAGAGGAGGGATGTGGGCGAGGGATGCCAGCGCGTAGATGGCCCCGCCGAACAGCCCGACCCCGGCCCCGACCAGCGGGAACCAGCCCATGGCGCGGGCGTGCGCGTCCTCGGCCAGCGGGCCGGACAGGCGCAGCGGCAGGCGGGTCATGAAGACCACGGCAAGGGCGAGGTCGGATGACCAGCGGCGGGCGGGTGGGGCGGGGCAGGCGTCGGGCATGGCGGGCGGTTGCGGTCTGGTCCGTGGTCGCGGTGCCGACGATTCACCACAAAGACACAAAGACACAAAGGAATTCACAAAGAGGTGCCTGCGGAGGCTGAGGGCTGCGAATTGGCGATGGAATTTTGTGAAATTCTTTGTGTCCTTTGTGTCTTTGTGGTGAAGAAACGCCCGCCGTGACGCGTGCTTTGACAGGCGGGCGCGATTGGTCCAAGGTCGCGCCGCTGTTTTTCCGACGTTAGCGCCAGGACTTGGACCCATGAGCAACCCGCAGCCCGCCGTCACCTTCGAGGAAATCCGCGCGCTCGTGCGCAACCTGCCGGGGCCGGACCTGGACGCTGGCACGGCCGCCTTGCAGCGCGAGCGGCAGCTGACCAAGCCGGCGGGGTCGCTCGGCCGGCTGGAGGAGATCGCGCAGTGGATGGCGACCTGGCAGGGCCAGCACCCGCCGGAGGTGCGCCGCCCGCGCGTCGTCGTTTTCGCCGGCAACCACGGCGTGGCCGCGCGTGGCGTGTCGGCCTACCCGACCGAGGTGACCGCGCAGATGGTCGCCAACTTCCAGAACGGCGGCGCCGCCGTGAACCAGCTCTGCGAGGTGGCCGACGCCGATCTGCGCGTCTATGAGCTGGACCTGGAGAACCCCACCGCCGACTTCATCCAGGGCCCCGCCATGGGCGAGGAGGAATGCTGCCGGGCCATGGCCTACGGCATGATGGCGGTGGAAATGGGCATCCAGCTTCTGGCGCTCGGCGAGATGGGCATCGGCAACTCGACCTCGGCGGCGGCGATCTGCTGCGCGCTGTTCGGCGGCGAGGCCAAGGATTGGGTCGGGCGCGGCACCGGCGTGGACGACGAGGGGCTGGCCCGCAAGGTCGCCGCCATCGAGGCCGGGCTGAAGGCCAACCCGCAGGCCCGGAACGACCCGTTCGAGGCGCTGCGCTGCTTCGGTGGCTACGAGCTGGCGGCGATTGCCGGCGCGATCCTGGCGGCGCGCATGGCGCGGGTGCCGGTGCTGCTGGACGGCTACGCCTGCACGGCGGCGGCGGCGGTGCTGTTCAAGGCCGACCGCCGGGCGCTGGACCACTGCATGGTCGCCCACCGCTCGACCGAACCAGGCCACAGCCACCTGATCGAAGCCATCGGCAAGGAGCCGCTGCTCGACCTCGGCATGCGGCTGGGTGAGGGCTCGGGCGCCACGCTGGCGATCAACATCGTGAAGTCGGCCTGCGCCTGCCACGCGGGTATGGCGACCTTCGCCCAGGCCGGCGTGAGCGACCGCGAGGGGTAAGCCTACCGCTTCGGAATGCCGGCGATGCGCTGGATCATGGTCTGAAGGACGTCGGGCATCACCGGCTTCAGCAGCAGGTGGGAGCCGATCCGCCCGACCTCCAGCGCGCGTTCGGGGCCGGTGTCGCCGGTCAGGACGATGGCCGGGACCGGCGCGTTGCAATAGGCCCGGATCATGCGGATCGCCTCGGTGCCCGTGCGGCCGCAGGATAGGAAATAGTCGGTGATGATCAGGTCCGGGCGGCGGCGGCGCTGGGTGATCTGTTCCAGAACATCGTCCGGGGCGGCGCCGGAGATGACCTCGAACCCCCATTCCTCCAGCAGCATGCCGAGCGCGGTCAGGATGGTGTGATCGTCCTCCACCAGCACCGCGAGCGGCGGGCCGCCGCCGGCCAGCAGCAGGGGCGGCGGGTGCGGCGTGTCCGGCGCGCTGGCGGTGATCGGCACGGTGATCGTGAAGACGGTTCCCCGGCCGGGGCGGGAGCGCAGCGTCAGCTCGTGCCCCAGAAGCCGGACGAGGCGCTGCACGATGGACAGGCCGAGCCCGAGGCCCTGGCCGCGTTCCGAGCGGCCGGGGCTTCCCAGCTGCACGAACTCGTCGAAGATGGCGACCTGATCTTCCAGCGGGATGCCGAGGCCGGTGTCCCACACCTCGATCCGCACCGTGTCGCCGCGCCGGCGGCAGGCGAGCAGGACGCCGCCGCGCTCGGTGTATTTCAGCGCGTTGTCCAGAAGGTTGCCCAGCACGCGGCCGAGCAGCACCGCGTCGCTGCGGATCCAGACCGGGCAGCCGACCATCCGGAACTTCAGCCCTTTGGCCGCCATGCGCGGGGCGTATTCGGCGGACAGGCGCTGCATCAGGGTGACCGCCGGGAAGTCCGCCGGTTCCGCCTCCAGCGCGCCGGAGTCGAGGCGCGAGATGTCGAGCAGCGTGTCGATCAGGATCTTCATCCCGTCCAGCGCCTGCTGCATGGTGACGACCAGCGCCTGCGCGGGATGGTCGCGCAGCCGTTCGTGCAGGGCGTGGGCGAACAGGAACAGCGTCTGCACCGGCTGGCGCAGGTCGTGGCTGGCGCTGGCGAAGAAGCGGGCCTTGGCGTCGATGGCCGCCCGTGCCTCGTCCAGGGCGGTGCGCAGAGACGCCTCCATGGTTTTGTAATCGGTGATGTCCTGCACCAGCCCGTGGACCGCCTGGATCGTGCCGTCGGCGTTGCGCACCGGGTGCATGTTCATCAGCCAGTGGCGTTCGTCCCGTGGATCGGCCGGCGCCTGAGTCGTGATGGACAGATCGTTGACCGGCTCGCCGGTGGAGAGGACGCGGCGGTACAGCGGCTCGACGAGGGCGGCCAGATCGGCCGGCAGAATGTCCTGCGGGCGGCGGCCGATGTGGGCTTCCGCCGGAAGGGCGTTGAGCGCGGCCATGCGCTCGTTGACGTGCAGATAGCGCAGCTGGCCGTCGAGAACGGTCATGGCCGCCGGGGCGCTGGCGAACAGGGTCTCCAGCAGGGTTTCGGCGCGCGCGCGCTCCGCCACCTCGCGCTCCAGGGCGGCGTTGGCGGCGTGCAGGGCCTCCTCGGTCGTCTTGCGGTCGGTGATGTCACTGATGATGCCCAGCAGGCGTACCGGCCGCCCGTCGGCGTTGGCGACGCTGTTGCCCGTGCACTCCATCCAGCGCACCGTGCCGTCCGGCCGGACGATGCGGTATTGCCACTGCATCTCCCCACCCCGCAGCGACCACTGTTGGGCCTTCGCCAGCACGGCCTGGCGGTCGTCGGGATGGACGAGGCGTTCCACGAAGACGGCGACGTCCGGGTCGATGGTCCCCGGCTCGGCGCCGAAGAGGCGGTACAGCGAGTCCGACCAGGTGATGCGCCCGCCGGGCAGATCCCAGTCCCAGCTGCCGATGCCCGCCGCCTCCTGCGCCATGCGCAGGCGGCTTTCGTTTTCCCGCAGGACGGCTTCGGTCCGGCGCAGGTCGGTGATGTCGAGCGTCAGCCCGTCCCACAGCACGGTGCCGTCGGGCAGCCGGCGCGGCGCGGCCACCCAGCGCAGCCAGCGCGTCGCGCCGTCCGGGGCGCGGCTTTCCCGCTCGACGACGACTGGAACGAGGGGCGGGGCGAGGGGGGCGGGTGGCGTTCGCAGTGTCTGTTCGAGCGGATCGGTCCCGGCGGGCAGGGCGCCGGCCGCGCGGGACGCGAGAACGGAGCCGTTCGGCAGCTGGATGTGCCGGTGGATCAGGCCCGGAACGTGGCCGGCGATGTCGGCGAGGTCCCGTTCGGCGCTCCGTTGGGAGGCGAGCGCGTGCAGGACGCGCAGCCGGCTCGCCAGCGCGGCGGCGAGCAGCCCGGACGCCATCAGGGCCAGCAGGCCGCCGCCGACGAGCGCAAGCTCGGTGGGGGTCGGCGGCGTGCCGAACACCGACTGCGAAACCGCGGCCGGCCGGGTGACGACGACCCGCCATCCGGACAGCGGCGCGACCGCGCTCGGCCCGTCGATGCGGTCGGCCGGCGTGCCGATGCGCGGGTCGGACGGGACGGCCACGTCGTCCAGGGCGACGATCCGGCCGGTCTGGTCGATGATCGTCATGCCCACCGGCGTGGACGAATCCGGCGCCTGCTCGCGCAGCAGGGCGTGGAACGTCCAGGCAGGCAGGATGGCCACCAGCGCGTAGCGCACCGTGCCCTCCCGGATCACCGGGACGCGGATCGACACGACGGGATGGGCGATGCGCTCGGACTGGCGGACCAGCCCCGAGACCTGGGGTTGGGCCGTCTCGAAAACATGGGCGGCTTGATCGGGGGCGAGCAGGGGGGGCAACTCCGCCCCGTAGGCCAGGCGGGTGTTGAGCAGCTGGCTACGCCGGTTGACGAGGGCGACGAACTGCCAGTTGTCGCGCGCTTCCACCGCGCGCTTGGCTTCGACGTAGAAGGCCTGGAAGTCGGCGCGGTCCAGTTCCTCCGCCGTGGCGAGCAAGGTGAGCGCCGCCGTCTCCTGCGCGATGACGCGGTCCACGTTCTGCGCCAGCGTCTGCGCCATGTGCAGGAAATGATCGTCGGCGCGGCGGCGCGTGTCGTCGCGTCCCAGATACAAGGCCGCGGCGGTGAACAGGAGCACCGGCAGCAGAGTTGCCGCAAGAAGGGCGTAGAGCTGCCGCCGGTCGGGTATGGGGGGCGTCCCCGATGGCATGATCTGTATACCAATGAATACGGAGATATGTAAATGTTATCCCGAAAGGGCAGGCGTTCACAATAACCAATATTGTATAGAGAATAGTGTTTAAATTTTGCAACATGGATGGCTGATTTTAAAGAATCATGGATTTTTCCGAGTCATTCCAAGGAAACGATGTAACCGCGGTTTTGCGTTTTCTTTGGGAGAGCGCGGGCGGGGGTGCGGTGGCGGGGCGCAGGGAAAACGCCGGCTTCACCCGGCTGGGACTCATGCCGGCGGCGCCTTCAGGCGCCGTCCGTGTCAGAGCAGGCCGTCGGCGAAGTCGGTGATGAGGGCCGACAGGAAAAGATCGAGCAGCACAAGGACGGCCGCCGTGAGGCCGGGAACGTCCAGCGCGGTGCGCAGGACGAACCACTGGTAGGTCAGCATCGCCAGCATCACGCCGAAGACCAGCCCTTCCGACAGCGGGGCCGGCAGCAGGCCGGTGGCGGCCAGCACCACGACCGGCAGATAAACCGCCATCTGCACGACCGAGGACCAGTTGTAGGCGCACAGGAAGTCCACGTAGCGCGACGAGCGGTCGAGCATCCGGGTCACGCCGTGCATGATGACCGGAAAGGCGGTCCAGCTGACCACGTAGGCGATGGCCTCGACCGTCACCAGCTGGAGCAGGGGCGTGTTCTGCGCCTGGTCCCACAGGCGGATCGCCAGCAGCAGAGCGTAGGCCGGAAGGATGATGATCGCGGCGTAGAAGGACTTCCAGGCCCCCTCGGGCGTGCGGTCCATGTAGTCCAGCCCAGTCGGGTCGAACCGGGCCAGACGATAGGCGCCGAAGACGGAAGAGGCGACGTCCCGGCTGGTCAGCGACATTGTGCGTTCACCTGGGGTTGATCCGCTGGGGATGGGGCCACCGGGACTTTGTCTCAGCCGATCCGGTCGAACACGTCGCGCAGGATCGCCCCATAGATGTCGGTCAGCCCGGCAAGGTCGTCGAGGGCCACATGCTCGTCCACCTTGTGCATGGTCTGGCCGACGAGACCGAACTCCACCACCGGGCAGAAATCCTTGATGAAGCGCGCGTCCGACGTGCCGCCGGTGGTCGAATATTCGGGCCGGCGGCCGGTGACGGTCTGGGCGGCATCCGCCACCAGCTCGGTCAGCGGGCCGGGGGGCGTGACGAAGCTGTCGCCGGAGCAGGCGACCCGCAGGTCGTAGGCCCCGCCCACCGCGTCGAACTTGCCGCGCAGCCACGCCTCCAGGCCGGCCGGGGTGTGGGCGTCGTTGAAGCGGATGTTGAAGGTGGCCTGCCCCTGCGCCGGGATGACGTTGTTGGCCGGGTTGCCCACGTCGATGGTGGTCAGCGCCAGGGTGGAGGGCTGGAAATGGGCGGTGCCCTCGTCCAGCGGCTCCGCGGTGATGGCCGCCAGCATGCGGACGAGGCGGGGCAGCGGGTTGTCGGCCAGATGCGGGTAGGCGACGTGCCCCTGCGCGCCGTAGGCGGTCAGATAGCCGGTCAGGCTGCCGCGCCGGCCGATCTTGATCATGTCGCCGAGCGATTTGGGGTTGGTCGGCTCCCCCACCACGCAGGCGTCGAGCGTCTCGCCCTTTTCCTTCAGCCAGCCCAGCACCTTCTTCGTGCCGTTGATGGCGACCCCTTCCTCGTCCCCGGTTATGAGGAGGCTGATGGAGCCCTTGGGCTTGCCGTTGGTCTCAAGATGGCGGGCGGTGGCGGCGACGAAGGCGGCGATGGCCCCCTTCATGTCCACCGCGCCCCGGCCGTAGAGGCGGCCGTTGTGGATTTCCGCCGCGAAGGGGTCGATGGACCAGCCCTTCAGCTCGCCGGGCGGCACCACGTCGGTGTGCCCGGCGAAGCAGAAGTTCGGCCCCTCGGTCCCCAATCGGGCGTAGAGGTTGTCCACCGGCGCCGTGCCCTCCTCCTCGAAGCGCAGGCGGTGGCAGGTGAAGCCCAGAGGCTTCAGCGCCGCCTCCAGCACGCCGAGCGCGCCGGAATCCTCCGGCGTCACGCTGCGGCAGCGGATCAGGGCCTGGGCGAGCGTAACCGGATCGAGAGAGACGGCGTCGGTGGTCATGGTCCTCAGTCGCGCAGCAGTTCGTTGATCGAGGTCTTGGCGCGGGTCTTCTCGTCCACGCGCTTCACGATCACGCAGCAGTACAGGCCCGGACCGGCCGAACCGTCCGGCAGCGGCTTGCCCGGAATGGTGCCCGGAACGACCACGGAATAGGCCGGGACGCGGCCCATGAAGACCTCGCCCGTCGCGCGGTCGATGATCTTGGTCGAGGCGCCGATGTAGCAGCCCATGGAGACGACCGCGCCGCGCTCCACGATCACGCCCTCGGCCACTTCCGAGCGGGCGCCGATGAAGCAGTCGTCCTCGATGATGACCGGGTTGGCCTGCAACGGCTCAAGCACGCCGCCGATGCCGACGCCGCCCGACAGGTGGACGTTCTTGCCGATCTGGGCGCAGGAACCGACGGTGGTCCAGGTGTCCACCATGGTGGCGCTGTCCACATAGGCGCCGACGTTCACGAAGCTGGGCATCAGAACGACGTTCGGGGCGATGTAGGCCGACCGGCGCACGACGGCGCCCGGAACCGCGCGGAAGCCGGAGGCCTGGAACTGGGCTTCCGACCAGCCTTCGAACTTCGGCGGCACCTTGTCGTACCAGGACGCACCGCCCGGCGCGCCGGGGATCGTCTCGTTCGGGTTCAGGCGGAAGGACAGCAGGACCGCCTTCTTCAGCCACTGGTTCACCGTCCAGCCGGCGTCCGTCTTCTGCGCCACGCGCAGGTCGCCGGAATCGAGGCCGGCCAGGGCTTCGTCCACGGCGTTGCGGGTCGCGCCCTTGGTGTCGGCGTTCAGGGTGTCGCGGGTCTCCCACGCGGCGTTGATGGCGGATTCGAGGCTGGCGTGGCTCATGTCGGCAATCGCTTGGGCTGGATGTCGAGGGTTCGGAACATGGGGCTCACCGCGCCGCCTTGTCAACAAAAGGGGGCAACAAAAGGGCGCGGCGCGAGGGAGCGGCATCGGCGTCGCCGGCGCCGGAAAGCGGGGATATTGCCGTGGCGGTGGACGCGAACGGCGCGGATCTGCGCAAGCTCGCTCCGCCCCGGCGTCAGGCGACGGTTGGCCGGATGCTGGACGGGCTGGCGAAGGTCAAGAGCCTGCTGCCGCAGAACTACGCCCGGACGGAAGCGGGCGACTTCGGCGGCGCCGTGGAGGCCGACCGCAAGGAAGCTCCGAGATCGCCCGGAACGTGGAACAGGCCGCGCAGGGCACGCAGGAGGTCGTCACCAACATCGTCGGCGTGAACCAGGCCGCCGTGGAGGCCGGGCGGGCGGCGTCCCAGGTGCTCAACGAGGCGCGGGAACTGTCGCGCCAGTCCGAAGCCCTGCGGCATGAGGGGACGACCTTCGTCGCGAAGTTGCGGGCGTAAGGCGTGGGGTTTCCCTCTCCCAGCGGGGCTGGGAAAGGGTTATTTCGCCACATCCCCCAGCCACGCGACCAGATCGTCCACGGCGTGGTCGATGTGGCTGCCGGTGCCGACGCCGCCTCCGTCGGGGCGCGACCAGTCGGCCTCGCTCTTCACCCAGACGGTCGTCATGCCCATGGCGTGGGCGGGGACGAGGTTGCGGGCGATGTCCTCGACCATGCAGGCGGTCTTCGGGTCGATGGCGTAATGCTCGACCAGCGTGACGTAGGGGCGCGGGTCGGGCTTCGGGACATAGCCGGCCTCGACGATGCCGAACATCGCCTCGAACTTGTCGCCGATGCCCAGCCGCGCGGTCACGTTCTCCGCGTGGCGGACCGAACCGTTGGTGTAGATGATCTTGCGGCCGGGCAGCCGGTCCAGCGCGTCGGCCAGTTCCGGCGAGGGCGCCACGGGCGTCACGTCGATGTCGTGGACGTACTCCAGGAAGGGCACCGGGTCCACGTCGTGTTCGACCATCAGGCCGCGCAGCGTCGTGCCGTGCTCGCGGAAGAACCACTTCTGCATGGCGCGCGCCTCGTCGAAGGCGATGCCGAAATGGTTGGCGATGAACTCCCCGATGCGCCGATCCACCTGGGCGAACAGGTTGCAGGAGGCGGGGTAGAGCGTGTTGTCGAGGTCGAAGATCCAGACCCCGATGTCGCGGAGGGATGCAGTCATCGGCTGAGAATGGGGCGCGCCGGCGCCGGCCGCAAGCCGGACGTGCGCGGAGCCCATGGTTGATTGAACATTAATGCAGGAACGGTTAGCATTTTTCGGATATTCTAATAGGCATGCAGCCGTAGGTTTCATCCGTGCCTTTGCAACCCCACGTGGACGCCGCCTTGTCCGCTCCGTCTTCCGCTCCGTCTTCCGACCCGGCCGCCCCGTCGGCGCTGGTCGCCGCCTATCCCGGCCCGGCTCTGAGGCTGGGTGCCGACCAGTTCGTGGCGGAGGCCAACGCCGCCGCCGAAGAGCTGTTGACCGCCGATCCGCGCTGGTTTCCGGAGGTGCAGGCGTGGCTGGCCACCTCCAGCGTGGCGCCCGGATTGCGCTCGGTTCCGGTGGAGGTGGGGCACGGGCTGATGATCGTGGAATGGGCGGCGGTGCCCCTGCCGGACGGCGGCGCGCTGCTGCTCGGCCGCGACGCCTCGCTGGAGCGGCAACTGCGCCAGACCCTCACCGAGTCGCGCCAGCGCTACAAGGATTTGGTTGAGGTCTCCAGCGATTTCGCCTGGGAAACGGGGGCGGATGGGCGATTCGTGTTCGTCACGCCCAAGGGGGCGCTGGGCTACGGGGCGGATGCGCTGATTGGTCGCGACCCCCGTGATCTCGCCATCGACGAATGGGGCGACCTGCCGCTGCCCTTCGACACGCGCCGCCCGGTGGACCAGAGCGAGCTGTGGCTGAAACGCGCCGATGGCGCGCCGGCCTGCGTGGTGGCCTCGGCCCTGCCGCTGCACGGGCCGCGCGGGGACTGGGCGGGTGCCCGCGGCGTGTGCCGCGACGTGACCGAACAGGTGCTGCGCTCAGCCGAGCTGTCGCGGGTGCGGAACCGCGAGAAGCTGCTGGCCCACATCGTCCACACCCTGCGCGACCGGCTGGACGCGGCGGAGGCGCTGACCGTCGCGGCGGCGGAGACGGCCCGCGCGCTGGGCGCCGACGGCTGCCGCATCTACCGGGCCGGCG
>JAEZID010000262.1 GCA_023416195.1 Pseudomonadota bacterium
GGTCCACGCCCTCGGACACCTGATCGCCCGCCGCGAAGTTCACGGCCGACACGGTGCCGGCGGCCGGGGCCTTGATGGTGTGCTCCATCTTCATCGCCTCCAGCAGCATCAGCGGCGCGCCGGCCTCCACCGCATGGCCGGGCGCGACCCGCACGCGGACGACGGTGCCGGGCATCGGCGCGGTCAGGCGGCCGGTGCCGCCCTCCTGCTCCGCCGCGCGGGCGGTCGGGTCGTCCAGCCGCAGGCGCCACACCGCGCCGTCCGACAGGATGGTCAGGTCGAAGCCCTGGACAACGACGGTGGCGCGCGTGCGCACCCGGTCAATGGTCGCGGTCAGAACCTCGCCGTCCCAGCTGACCTGTTCGGCGCGGATGGCCGGGCGGCCTTCCACCTCGATCTCGTAGCCGTCGGGGCGGAAGTGCAGGGTCAGCGGACGCAGCGTCTCGCCGTCCATCAGGCGGAGGTCGTGGTGGTTGTCGTCGTTCAGGCGCCAGCCGCTGGCCGACAGCCAGGGCGAGTGCGGGTCCGACGCGGCGCGGCGGGCCTTCTTCGCCTCGGCGTTGCGGCGCAGCAGCACGGTCAGCGCCGCGACGGCCAGCCCGCGATCCGGCACCGGGGCCGGCGGGGGCAGCAGGTCGGCGCGGTGCCGCTCGATGAAGCCGGTGTCGATCTCCACCGCGCGGAAGGCCGGATGCGCGGCGATGGCCCCCAGGAAGCCGACGTTCGTCGTGACGCCGACCACCTCGTAGGCGGCGAGCGCCACGCGCAGGCGGCGCAGCGCGGCGTCGCGGTCCTCGTCCCAGACGATCAGCTTGGCGATCATCGGGTCGTAGAACATGGTGACCTCGTCGCCCTCGCGGACGCCGGTGTCCACCCGGACATGCGCGGATTCGGCGGGCGGGCGCAGGCGGGCGAGACGGCCAATGGCCGGCAGGAACTCGCGCTGCGGGTCCTCGGCGTACAGCCGCGCCTCGAAGGCATGGCCGCGCCGGGTCAGCTGCTCCTGGGCCAGCGGCAGGGTGCCGCCCGCCGCCACGCGGATCTGCCACTCCACCAGATCCTGGCCGGTGATCTTCTCGGTCACCGGATGCTCGACCTGGAGGCGGGTGTTCATCTCGATGAAGTAGAAGCCGCCGTCCTCGTAGAGGAATTCGACCGTGCCGGCGCCGACGTAGTTGACGGCCTTGGCCGCCGCCACCGCCGCCTCGCCCATGCGCTTGCGCAGGTCGTCGGGCAGGTTGGGGGCCGGGGCCTCCTCGATCACCTTCTGGTGGCGGCGCTGGACGGAGCAGTCGCGCTCGAACAGGTACACGGCGTTGCCGTGCGTGTCGGCAAAGACCTGGATTTCCACGTGGCGCGGGCGGCCGAGGTACTTTTCCAGCAGCACGCTGTCGTCGCCGAAGGCGGCTTTCGCCTCGCGCTTGGCGCCGGCCACCGCGTCGGCGAACTCGCCCGCCTCGCGCACCACGCGCATGCCCTTGCCGCCACCGCCGGCCGAGGCCTTGACCAGCACGGGGTAGCCGATGCGCTGCGCCTCGGCGGCCAGCGTCTCAAGGTCCTGCGCCTCGCCATGGTAGCCGGGGACCAGCGGCACGTCCGCCTGGGACATGACGCGCTTGGACTCGGCCTTGGAGCCCATGACGCGGATCGCCTCGATCGGCGGGCCGATGAAGACCACGCCGGCCTCGGCGCAGGCCGCCGCGAACCCGGCGTTCTCCGACAGGAAGCCGTAGCCGGGGTGGATGGCCTGGGCGCCGGTCCGCTTCGCGACCTCCAGGATCACGTCGCCGCGCAGGTAGCTTTCGCCGACCGGGGCCGCGCCGATGCAGACGGCCTCGTCGGCCATCTCCACATGCATGGCGCGGGCGTCGGCCTCCGAATAGACGGCGACCGTGCGGATGCCGAGGCGGCGGGCGGTGCGGATGACGCGGCAGGCGATCTCGCCCCGGTTGGCAATGAGAATCTTATCGAACATGGCTATGTTGGGCATGGGTCTCAGCTCCGCCACTTCGGGTCGCGTTTCTCCAGGAAGGCGCCGACGCCCTCCTTCCCTTCCTCGCTCGCCCGCTGGCGGGCGATGCGCTGGGCGGTGTCGAGCATCACGTCAGTGGTCAGCGGGCGGCGGGCCACCGCGCGGATCAGTTCCTTGGCGGCGGCCTGGGAGGCCGGGCCGCACTCCATCAGGCGCTTCACCATCGCCTCCACGGCGGATTCCAGTCCGTCGGCCGGGACGACCTCGTGCAGCAGGCCGTGGCGCAGGGCCTCGGCCGCCGAGAAGCGCTCGCCGGTCAGGAAGTAGCGGCGGCAGGCGCGTTCGCCCATGGCGGCGATGACGTAGGGGCTGATGACCGCCGGCAGCAGGCCGAGGCGCACCTCGGTCAGGGCGAAAGTCGCCGTCTCCGCCGCGATGGCGATGTCGCAGGCCGAGACCAGCCCGACGCCGCCGCCGAAGGCCGGACCCTGGACGACCGCGACGGTCGGCTTCGGGCATTCGTCCAGCGTGCGCAGCATGGTCGCGAGGCCCATGGCGTCCTGGACGTTCTCCTCGTGGCTGTAGCCGGAAATGCGCTTCATCCAATCGAGGTCGGCGCCGGCCGAAAAGCTCTTGCCCACGCCGCGCAGCAGCACGACGCGCACGCTGGGGTCCTCGCCCACCTTGCGGAAGGCGGCGGTCAGGTCGGCGATGACGTGCTCGTTGAAGGCGTTGTGCACCTGGCCACGGTTCATGGTGACCGTGGCGACGCCGTTGGCGGCGATGTCCGTGAGAATGTCG
>JAEZID010000478.1 GCA_023416195.1 Pseudomonadota bacterium
TTGTAGTTCAGCACCGGCGCCAGCATGTCGTTCAGGCGATAGCCCCAGTGCCGAAGCTCGGTCAGCTTCTTCAGGCGCCAGTAGACCTGCTTCAGAATCAGCAGGGGCGACTGGTCGCGCGTGCCGACCGCCGCCGCGTCGGAATCGATCAGCTGCCCGGCGACCGTGCTCGCGAACAGCAGGACGGGCACCGCCAGCAGCCCGGCGAAGCGAAGGGCATCGCGCCGCACCGCCGCGACGGTGAACGGCACCCGGCCCGGGCCGACATACTTGGTCGCCTCCACCCCGAACAGGCACAGCGCGTAGGCCAGCAACACGATGGCGTGGGAGAAATACAGGAACAGCGCGAAGCCCGCCCCGATGGGAAGCTGCCAGCGCCGGCCCTCCTGCCCGATCCACAGCGACACGCCGATGAGCATCAGCGGAATGCCGAGCGAGAAGCTCATGAATCCGCCGATCAGCGTGGCGTTGTAGACGAACAGCGCGCCGCACAGCGGCCACAGGCTCCAGCGGCCGAACAGGGTCCGGTGCAGCAGGATCACGCTGAACAGGGTCAGCGCCACGGCCAGCGCCACATAGACGCGCCCGGCGACGTAGAGCGGCAGCAGGCTGGCCAGCGGCAGGAGCACCGCCTCCATCAGCAGGTTCGGCACCGGCGTCGGGGACGCCGTGTAATGTTCCGCCAGGAAGGGATCGGTGCGGAAATTGAGCAGCACCTCCACCCGCGCCAGATGGTTGGGGTAGTCGAGCAGCGGCGGCATCTCCACCAGCGCCAGCGGCAGAAGCAGCAACAGCAGCGCGACGGCCAGGGGAAGGGCCATGCCGAACGGAACGGCGTCGAAGGCGGACGCCCCGGCGCGCGCCCCCGCCCCCGTCAGGATGTCCTCTTGCCGAGGCGCTTGCGACAGTCCGGGGTGCTCCATCCGCTTATCCTCGCGCCTTGTGCAACGCGACATGGAAAGCAAATCCCCGGCGACATAGGCCAGCAGGCAATGGCGTTACAGCTTCGGCTTCGGCATTAGCCCTCAAGTCCAGGATCGGAATTCTGTATAAGCGCTTCGGCGAAACCGATGACCGCATGGCATTGAACGTTGGGGAGTGGACGTGAGCACGCTGGACCGATTTCTCGATACGTTGCGGCACCGGCCGGTCGGCCCCGGCGTCTTCCGCCCCTGGACCGACTGCACGCCGGGGGTGGACGCCGGCCCCGACGCGCCGGACGTGCGGCTGGCCAACCTGCGGGCCTATCTGGCGGCGCGGATCGGCCGGGCGAAGCTGGTGCTGGTGGCCGAGGCGGTGGGCTATCAGGGCGCCCGCTTCAGCGGCATCCCCATGACCTGTGAGCGCACGCTGTTGGGCGCCAAGCCGCAGGTTTCGCCGGATCTCGTCTTCGCCGGCCCGAAGCGGCGGACCAGCGCCGCCTCCGTCGCCCGCAACGCGGCGGAACGGAGCGGCGGCTTTTGCGAGCCGACCGCGACCATCGTGTGGACGACCCTGCTGGGGCTGGGCGTGCCGGCCGATGGGTTCGTGCTGTGGAACAGCTTCGCCTTCCACCCGCATCGCCCCGGCGAGCCGCTGACCAACCGCACGCCGACCGACCGCGAGGTGGAGGAACAGGCCGAGGTCCTGGACGCCTTCCTTTCCCTGTTTCCGGGCCTGCCCGTGGTCGCCGTGGGCGAGACCGCGCGGCGGCGTCTTGCGGCGCACGGAACGGCGTTCAACAAAATGGGCGTTCCCGCCGTGCGCCATCCGGCGAACGGTGGCGCCACGGCCTTTCGGGAGGGGGTAGGGAGGATCGTGCGGGGGTAAAACACGTCAAGGCCCTTCTCTCCGGAAGGAGAGAAGGGCCTTGACGGTAGAAACCCGCGTCGCCTCTTGAAATTAACGCTTCAACGCCGGGCGAAGACCCGCGCGCGGTCGATGTGCACGGCGCAGCGGTCGCCGGGGCTGAGGCCCAGGACGCCGAGACGCTCGCGGTCCATTTCCGCTTCCAGAGTCAGACCGGCCAAATCCACCTCGATCCGCGCGTCGGGGCCGACGACCTGGATGGAGGACACACGGCCCGGTCCGCCCACCGTGGGGCTGAGGCCGAGGTCGTGCGGGCGGACGTAGGCGATGGCCGGACCCTGGACGGCGCCGTCGGTCGCGATAGACAGGGCGCCGTTCGCCGCCCTCGCCACGCCGCCTTCCACCGCGCAGTCGAAGCGGTTCACCTGCCCCAGGAACTCGTACACGAAGGCCGAGGCCGGGTGGTCGTAGACGTCGGCCGGGCTGCCCACCTGCTCGATGCGGCCCTGGCTCATCACCACGACGCGGTCGGCCAGCTCCAGCGCCTCCTCCTGGTCGTGGGTCACGAAGACCGAGGTGACGTGGATGTCGTCGTGCAGCTTGCGCAGCCAGCGCCGCAACTCCTTGCGGACCTTGGCGTCGAGCGCGCCGAACGGCTCGTCCAGCAGCAGAACCTTCGGCTCGATGGCCAGCGCGCGGGCCAGCGCCACGCGCTGCCGCTGGCCGCCCGACAGCTGCGCCGGGTAGCGGTCGGCGAAATGGGCGAGCTGGACCAGTTCCAGCAGCTCCATCACCCGGCGCTTGATCTCCGCGCCGGCGAAACGCTGGCCGCGCGGACGCACCTTCAGGCCGAAGGCGACGTTGTCGAACACCGTCATGTGGCGGAACAGGGCGTAGTGCTGGAAGACGAAGCCCACCTGACGCTCGCGCGGCTTCAGGCCCAGAGCCTCCGCGCCATGCAGCTGAAGGCTGCCGGCGTCGGCGTGCTCCAGCCCCGCCATGATGCGCAGCAGCGTCGTCTTGCCCGAACCGGACGGCCCGAGCAGGGCCAGAAGCTCGCCCGAACGGACTTCGAGATCCACAGAATCGAGCGCCAGATAGGACCCGAACCGCTTGGTGATGCCGGAAACCTGGATCGCCATCGTTTGCGCCTCAATGCCGGGTCGCGGCCAGCTCGGCCCCGAAGCGCCACTCCAGAACCGCCTTCGCCACCAGCGTGACGAGAGCGAGCAGGGCCAGCACCGAGGCCACCGAGAAGGCGGCGACGAAGTTGTATTCGTTGTAAAGAATTTCGACGTGCAGCGGCATCGTGTTGGTCTCGCCCCGGATATGGCCGGAAACGACCGACACGGCGCCGAATTCGCCCATCGCGCGGGCGTTGCACAGCAGCACGCCGTACAGCAGGCCCCATTTGATGTTGGGCAGCGTCACCCGCCAGAAGGTCTGCCAGCCGCTCGCCCCCAGGACCAGCGCGGCTTCCTCCTCCTCCGTGCCCTGCTCCTGCATCAGCGGAATCAGTTCGCGCGCGACGAAGGGAAAGGTGACGAAGACGGTGGCGAGCACGAGGCCCGGCACGGCGAAGATGATCTGGATGCCCTGCGACTTCAGGAACGGCCCCAGCAGCCCGTGCAGGCCGAACAGCAGCACGTAGATCAGGCCGGAGATGACCGGCGACACCGAAAAGGGCAGGTCGATCAGCGTGATCAGCAGATCCTTGCCGCGAAAGTCGAACTTCGCGATGCACCAGCTGGCCGCGATGCCGAAGACCAGATTCATCGGCACGGCGATGGCGGCCACGATCAGCGTCAGCCTGATGGCCGCCAGCGCGTCCGGCTCGACCAGCGCCGCCCAATAGGCGCCGACGCCGCGCCGAAACGCCTCGACGAACACGGAGGCCAGCGGAAGCACCAGG
The DNA here is from genome assembly GCA_023416195.1 of Pseudomonadota bacterium. GTDB lineage: Bacteria > Pseudomonadota > Alphaproteobacteria > Azospirillales > Azospirillaceae > Azospirillum. The sequence continues at coordinate 3,701 of JAEZID010000478.1, forward strand.
AACAGCAGCAGGAAGCCCAGCGCCGCCGCGATCAGAAAGGCCCGGACCAGCGCGGAATCGCCGGTGGCCGGTGCATGGCCGCGTGCCTTAGCGAGCATGACGCCACCTCATCCAGGCTTGCAGAAGATTCAGGATCAGCAGCAGGACGAAGGAGACCACCAGCATCATCGTGCCGACGGCCGCGGCCCCGCCGTAATCGTACTGCTCCAGCTTGATGACGATCAGCAGCGGCACGATTTCCGAAATGCCCGGCATGTTGCCGGCGATGAAGATCACCGACCCGTATTCGCCGACCGCCCGCGCGAAGGCCAGCGCGAAGCCGGTCACCAGCGCCGGCAGCAGGGCCGGGAAGACCACCCGCGTGAAGCTCTGCCAGCGCGAGGCGCCGAGCGAGGCGGCGGCCTCCTCCTCCTCCGGCGGCAGATCCTGAAGGATCGGCTGCACCGTCCGCACGACGAAGGGCAGGCCGATGAAGGTCAGCGCGATGGCGATGCCGATCGGCGTGAACGCGACCTTCAGCCCGAACCACTCCATCAGCAGCTTGCCGATCCATCCGTTCGGCGCGTACAGCGCGCTGAGCGCGATGCCGGCCACGGCGGTCGGCAGGGCGAAGGGCAGATCGACCAGCGCGTCGACGATCCGGTGGCCGGGAAAGCGGTAGCGCACCAGCACCCAGGCGACGATGAAGCCGAAAACGGCGTTCACCGCGGCGGCGGCCAGCGCCAGCCCGAAACTGACCTGGAACGCCGACAGGACGCGCGGCGTCAGCACCGCGTTCCAGAAGCCGGACCAGCCGAGCCCGGCCGCCTTGATCGTCAGCGCCGCCAGCGGCAGCAGCACGATCAGCCCCAGATAGGTCAGGGTGAATCCCAGCGTCAGCCCGAATCCGGGGATCACGCTTGGCTTTTTCAGAACGCTCAAGACCGTGCCCCCCGATGAGGGGAGCACGGTGTCGGTCGAGGCCGCCGCAACCACGGATCAGCGGCCCTTCTGGTAGATCTGGTCGAAAACACCGCCATCCGCGAAATGCTTCTCCTGCGCCGCGCGCCAGCCGCCGAACGACTGGTCGATGGTCACCAGCTTAACATCCGCGAAGCGGCCCGCATACTGGGTTGCCAATTCCGGCTGGCGGGGGCGGTAGAAGTTCTTGGCGGCGATCTCTTGCCCTTCACGGGTGTAGAGGAACTGCAAATACGCCTCGGCGATCTTGCGGGTGCCCTTGCGATCGACCACCGAGTCCACCACCGTCACCGGCGGTTCGGCCAGGATCGACAGGGACGGGACGACGATCTCCAGCTTGTCGGCGCCGAACTCCTGCAACGACAGGAAGGCCTCGTTCTCCCAGGCGAGCAGGACGTCGCCGATCTCGCGCTGGGTGAAGGTCACGGTCGAACCGCGGGCACCGCTGTCCAGCACCGGCACGTTCTTGAAGACGTCGGCGACGAACTGCTTGGCCTTGGCCTCGTCGTTGCCGTTCTTCTCCAGCGCATAGGCCCAGGCGGCGAGGTAGTTCCAGCGCGCGCCGCCCGAGGTCTTCGGGTTCGGCGTGATGACCTGCACGCCCGGCTTCGCCAGATCGTTCCAGTCCTTGATCTGCTTCGGGTTGCCCTTGCGCACCAGGAACACGATGGTCGAGGTGTAGGGGGAGCTGTTGTTGGGCAGGCGCGACTGCCAGTTCTTGGGCAAAACGCCGGCATCGGCGATGGCGTCGATGTCGTAGGCCAGAGCCAGCGTCACCACGTCGGCGTCAAGGCCGTCGATGACCGAGCGGGCCTGCTTGCCCGAACCGCCATGCGACTGCTTGATGGTGACCGAGCGGCCGGTTTCAGCCTTCCACGTCTTGGCGAAGGCCTGGTTGAACTCCACATAGAGTTCGCGCGTCGGATCGTAGGAGACGTTCAGCATGGTATCCTGCGCCGTCGCGGCAGCGGTGCCCAGAACGGTCAGGGCCAGGCCGGCGGCCAGCAGGGACAGGCGATAACGGAACGACATGACGCACTCCTTCGGTTGCCCAAACTCTGTGATTCACGGCAGAAACGATATACAACAGTATTTACACACAAACACTGCGTATTAATTTCTATTTGTCCCATAGAGTTTGCCAAATCGCACCGTGCCTGCAAAGCCATTTTTTGTCCCTCGGTGGAAAAGACAATACACATTCCACACAAGCTCCAGAACCTGTTGGTAGCGATCACGCCGATCGGTATCATGGGGCCATGCCGACACAGCCCCTCTCCCCCGCCCTTCTGACCGCTCTTCTTGAGGCCGAACGCGCGCTCGGCCGCTTGGCGGAGGCGACCGGCGATTCCACGCGCAAACGCCGCCTGTGGGCCGACGCGGCGCGGCGGGAAGCCTGCGCGGCGGCGCGGCTGGACGGCATCGCGGTGGACGGCACGGAATTCCTGGTGGCGACGGTCAGCACCGACCTGGTTCCCACCGCCGGACGCGGGGCGGCGCAGTCGGTCCGCGCGCTGTGGCAGGGGGCGCGCTTCTCCCAAGGCGTCATCGCCGCCCCGGCGCGGTACGAGGACGGCGCCGCCCCGCCCCGCCCCACCGGCGGCGCGGCGGCGGACGCGTGGCGCGCCGTGGCGGAACTGGAAGC
>JAEZID010000053.1 GCA_023416195.1 Pseudomonadota bacterium
CCTTCTCACAACACGGTATCAACTTGTCCAAGAAACCGCAGCCCCGAGAACCGGAACCGCAATGCCCAGCACCCAACCCCTTTCAGGGTGGGCCGCCAGGGCCAATTTTTCGTCGCTGCCCGACCCGCCGGCGCCTCGTTGGCGGCCACCGCGTCGGTGACGGGTATATAGTTCGGTGGGTCGGGGCCGCGCAAGCGCTTTTTTGATAGGATCGTGAAAATTTCCAGAAGCGTTGGATTTTCAAGGCCCTGGCCGTCCACATCCGACGAAGGGCCTATAACAATCCCAGTGAGCGCAGTTCCGCCGCGAGATGGGGAGGCAGTTCATCCCCCTGCCCGCCCGCGTCGGCGAGATCCTTCGGCGCGGCTTGCGGATCGAGGTAACGCCAGCCTTGGAACGGCCGGTGCGCGGTCGGGACGGTCGGCACCAGTTCGGCGTCGATGCCAAGAGTGCAGTAGCTCTCCCCCTCCTCGTCCACGCCGGTGTCGATGGCCAGGACGCGCTGGCGCGCCAGAACGCTGCCCCGGACGACCCAGTAGATCGAACCGCCGGCCAGAATCTCCTCGCCGCGTTTCGGCACACGGCGGGTGTGGACGGGAACGATGGAGCGGCCGTCCGACTGGTAGGCTCGGCGCGCCTGCACGTCCGTCAGGTGGTCGAGGTCGCGGATGCCAACGGCAAGCTTGATGAGATGCAGGGGCATGAAAGGCTCTGGATGGGCTGGCGAATGGTCCGGTGCCCCAGATGGGGCGGCCCGGCACCGTTTCCAGCCGTTCCGAAGCCGGAGCTGCTTTCCGTCAGGCCGGGATGGGGTTGAGGGCGCGGCAGCGCTCCTCGAAGTCAGGCGTCACGAAATCGGGCTTCTTGTAGAGCCCTTTGATCCAGCTGGCGAGCATGCAGAGATCCTCCAGATGGGCGGTCTCGTGCAGCGTGTCCTCGGGGAAATGGATCTCGAACGCCTCGCCGATGTGGTCGAGCACCTGTTCGAGCTGCTCGGCGTTCAGGCCGACGCCGTCCTCCAGCACCGCGTTGCGGGTGAGGATCTTCTCGTCGACGCCGTACTCGTCGCGGATCAGCTTCACGATCCAGCGGAAAAGCTGCATCCAGTTGGTGATTCCGAGGATCGCGTCCGACATGCTGAATTACCCCTAGGCTCCAAAGCGCGGCAGTGTGGCACGCATTCCTTGCAGATTCATTGCGTAAAAATGACGCTTCGGACGACCGCGCTTCGCGCTGCTAGAGTGCGACCATGCGCATAGCCTATCTGAACCTCGCCCTGTCCATGACTCTGGTCGGCCTGTCGGTGCCGGCGTCCAAGGTGCTGGTCGCCCACATGCCCCCGCTGGCGACCGCCGAGATGCGGTTCGTCATGGTCGCTCTGCTGCTGGCGCCCTTCGCTCTGCGCAGCGGGCGGGGCACTCTGCCGACGAACGCGCGGGACTGGACCAGCCTGACGCTGCTGGCCCTGTTCGGCATGGTGCTGTTCAACCTGTTCCTGCTGTACGGCCTTCGCGCCACCAGCGCGGTGGCCGCGGGCATCATCACCAGCACCATCCCGGCCATGACCGCGCTGTGCGCCGCCCTGATCCTGCGCGAGCGGATCTCGGCCGAGAGCGCCGGGGCCATCGCGCTCGCGGTTCTGGGCATCGCGGCGCTGAACCTGCGGCCGGGAGAGGGCGCGGGAGCCGACGATTCGTTGGTCGGCAACGCGCTGGTGTTCGGAGCGGTGGTGTCGGAGGGGCTGTACGGGGTCTTCGCCCGTCGCCTCGGCGGGCGGGTGCCGCCGCTGACCTTGACCTTTCTGGCGAACGTCCTGTCGGCGGCGATGATGGCGCCGGCGGCGCTGCTGACCCTGGACGGGTTCGATCCGACGGCGGTTCCGGGCTGGGTCTGGGGGCTGTTCGTGCTGTCGGGGCTGGCGGGCGGCCTGCTCGCGGTGGTGTTGTGGATGCGCGGGATCGTCCATGTGCCGGCCAGCCGCGCCGGGCTGTTCACCGGCCTGATCCCGGCGGCGGGCGTGCTGGCCGCCGTTCTGTTCCTCGGCGAGGCGTTCACCCTTGGCCATGCGGCCGGGCTGCTGTGCGTCCTGCTGGGCATCGCGCTCGGCACCGGGGCGTTTCAACGATCGAAGATCCAAGACAAGAGGGAGGAGACCACACCATGACGATTTCCGTGACGTTACTGGGCGCCACCGGCTGGGTCGGCAAGGAGCTGGTGAAGGCCATCGCCGCCGCACCGGACCTGACGCTGGCCGCCGCCATGGCGCGGCAGGCCGCCGGACGGGACGCAGGCGAGGCGGCGGGCGGCGGCGCGGTCGGCGTGACCATCGTGCCGACGCTGGAGGAGGCGCTCGCCATCCCGAGCGACGTGGTGATCGACTACACCGCGCCGACGGCGGTGAAGGGGCACACGCTGGCGGCCATCGCCGCCGGGCGCGCGGTGGTCGTCGGCACCTCCGGCCTGACGGGGGAGGACTATGCCGAGATCGACGGCGCGGCGCGGGAGCGCGGGGTCGGCGTGCTGGCCTCCGGCAACTACTCCATCACGGCGGCGCTGATGCAGCGGTTCGCGCTGATGGCGGCGCGCTACGTGCCGGACGTGGAGGTCATCGACTACGCCTCCGCCAAGAAGCCCGACGTGCCGAGCGGCACCGCGCGGGAAATGGCCGAGCGGCTGTCAGCGGTCCGGCAGGACGCCACCAGCAAACCCATCGACACGCTGATCGGCCCGCAGGAGGCGCGCGGCGCCACGGTCGGGCGCACGCAGGTGCATTCGCTGCGGCTGCCCGGCTTCGTCCTGTCCTGCGAGGTGCTGTTCGGGGCGCCGGACGAGCGCCTGTCGATCCGCCACGACGCCGGGTCGAGCGCCGCGCCCTATGTGGCCGGTACCCTGCTGGCGGTGCGCCGGGTGCGCGAGCAGGCGGGACTGCGGCGCGGACTGGACACGCTGCTGGACTGATGCGGAACCACCGGGCGGCCCGCTCTACAGCGGGTCGCTCCGGTCGTGGCGGTCGCGCGGGTTGGCGTGGCCGATGATGGCGCTGAAGCCGAAGAGCAGCAGCAACACGCCCATGATGATCTCGATGCCGCAGACCAGCCGCACCGCTCCGGTCACCGGATGGATATCGCCGTAGCCGACCGTCGCGAAGGTGACCAGCGAGAAGTACAGCCCCTCCGGAAAGGTCAGGTCGCGGCGCATGCCGTCCACGATGAAGTTCGGCTCGACCATGAAGCGGTCCATGATCGTGTAGACGGCGCCGAACATGATGATGCAGAGCGAATAGAAGGTCAGGAAGGCGAAGGCCGGCAGCACCAGCCGGGACGCCTGCTGGAAGAACCCCTCGAACAGAAGCCCGGCGTCGAGCAGGAAGACGGCGATGTCGCGCGCCACCAGGATGACGATCCCGCCGATCGTCAGCATGGCCAGAAGGAAGATGGCGCTGAGCGTTTCCGGCGGGATGTCGCGGCCGGGCAGCAGGAAGGTCAGGGCGCCGATGCCCCAGACCGGGGCCATCCACAGGAAGATGCGGTCGAAATGCCCGCCCTCCCGCAGGCGGCGCGACATGACGATGGTGCGGATGTCGCCGGCCCGCCACCACGCCCCGCCGAGGAACGCGGCCAGCGGGATCACGAAGGCCACCGCCTGGATCAGCGGCGGCATGTTCTGGAAATTGCTTTCCAGGAAGAAGACGAAGACGCAGGCGTACACGCCGATGAAGTTCGCCAGAGCCAGGGTGAAGAACTGGCTGCCGGGGAACAGGTAGTGGAACGCCCCCACCACCATGCCGACCGAGCCCAGAAGCACGAAGGCCAGATCGCCGGAGACCGAGCGGATCGACAGGGCGATCATACCCTGGAGCAACGCGGTCAGGACCGCGCCGCCCATCCAGGATCGGCGCGCGGCGCGCGACGCGTGGCTGGAACCGGCGGCCTTGGTTCGGCGGTCGGAAACGGTCTGGTTCATGCGGCTGATCGGCAGAAGCGGGACGACCCTGTTATAACGCCACGTCCCCTCTCTTTGTCAGGAATTTCGCCCGGAAATGATCGGGTGCGCCGTCCCGCGCGTCCGTGCGATCATCCGGCGATGATACGCCGAATCGTTCGACTGCTGCTGCTGGGCTGCGTTGCCGGCCTTCTGCTCGCGGGATGGAGCGTGCTGATCGAGCCGGGGCGGCTCGTCGTCCGCCATGTTCCCTTCCAGACGGAGCGCTGGCCGGAGACACACCCGCCGCTGCGCGTCGCCGTGCTGAGCGATCTTCACGTCGGAGCGCCGCACGTCGGCCTTGAGAAGCTGCGCGAGATCGTCGCCACGACGAACGCCGAACGGCCGGACCTCGTCGTCCTGCTGGGCGACTATGTCATCCAGGACGTGCTCGGCGGCCGTTACGTGCCGCCGGACGCCATCGTGGACGCGCTGGCCGGCCTGAAGGCGCCGCTCGGCGTCGTGGCGGTGCTCGGCAACCACGATTGGTGGAACGACGGCCCGAAGATCGCCGAGACCATGTCCGACATCGGCATCCGCGTGCTGGAAAACGACGCGGTCCGCCTCGATCTGGGGAATGCGGGCGGGGATGAGGGCGGAAACGGGCGCGGGCTGTGGGTCGGCGGCCTTGCCGACGACACCACACGCCGGCCGGACATTCCCCGCACGCTGGCGCGGATCGACGACGGCGCGCCGGTTCTGATGATCAGCCACGACCCCGCGCCCTTCGCGGCGTTGCCGGACCGGCCGTTCCTGACCCTGGCCGGGCACACCCACGGCGGGCAGGTCTATCTGCCGTGGGTCGGCGCCCTGGTCGTGCCGGGCCGGGCGCCCCGCCGCTGGGCCTACGGCCACATCGTGGAGAACGGCCGGCACCTGATGGTGACCGGCGGCATCGGGACCAGCACCCTGCCGATCCGTTTCAACATGCCGCCGGAAATCCTGGTGCTGGAGATCGGCCGGCAAAGCGGTGGAAACGGCTGAGCGCCCGCCTCACCAGCCTCCCGTCGCCAGCCAGCGGTCCACCATGTCCAGCCGGTCCCAGCCCCAGAAGGGCTCGTCGTCCACGATGACGAAGGGGGAGCCGAAGACGCCCCGGTCGACGGCGGCCTCGGTCTCCGCGCGCAGGCGGTCCTTGATGTCCTGGTCCTGAAGCGCCGCCGCCACCGCCGCACGGTCAAGCCCGAGGCCGCCGGCGATCTCCACCACCGTCTCGGCCGGGCCGATGTCGCGCCCCTCACCCCAATGGGCGTGGTACAGCTTGCGGGCCAGCAGCTTGGCCTGTTCCGGATGCTCGTCGGTCAGCCAGTAGAAAGCGCGCGAGGCCGCCACCCCGTTGACCGGCGCCGAATCGGGGTAGGTGAAGGGAGCCTTGGTCAGCCGCGCGATGCGGCCCACGTCATGGACCAGATATTCGCCCCGCAACGGTTGTTGCAGGTTCGGTTTCATGCCTGTCACCTTGAAGACCGCGCCGAGCAGGATCGGGCGCCAGGTCACGGTGCGGCCGTGCGCCGCAGCCAGGTCTTCGATGCGCCGGCTGGCGAAATAGCCGTAGGGCGACGCGAAATCGAAATAGAAGTCGATGGGTTCGGGCATCCGCCGTTCCTCCCGGATTTGGTTTTCCGGGAAGGCTAACGCGCGGCGCACCCTTCCGTCCAGCCGGCGGGAGGTCGGAGGCCGGGACGCCTCCCGACCGGGGAACCTGCCGTCAGATGGCGCGGACCTTGGCGTCGAAGACGTAACCGGCGCCGCGTTCCGTCTTGATGATGCGCGGCTCCTTGGGATTCGCTTCGATCTTGCGGCGCAGGCGCAGGATCAGCACGTCGATGGAGCGGTCGAACACCTCGGCGCCGTCGGCGCGGGTCAGGTCCAGCAGCTGGTCGCGGGTCAGCACGCGCTGCGGACGCTTCACGAAGGCGGCGAGCAGGCCGAATTCGGCCTTGGTCAGCTCCACCTCGCGCCCGCCCTCGCCGCGCAGGCGCTGGGCGGTGAGGTCGAGTTCCCAGTTGGCGAACTGCACCACGGCGCGCAGCTCGTCCGCGCTGCGGGGCGGGCGCCCCTCGCCGGAGACGCGGCGCAGCACGGCCTTGATGCGGGCCAGCAGCTCGCGCGGGTTGAAGGGCTTGGTCAGGTAATCGTCGGCGCCCAGCTCCAGCCCGACGATCCGGTCCACGTCCTGGTCCTTGGAGGACAGGATGATGACGGGGATGTGCGACTCCGTCCGGATGTGGCGAACCAGCCCCAGCCCATCGCCGTCCGGCAACCGCAGGTCACAGACGACGAGATCCACGGGGTCGCCCTCAAGCGCCTTCTTGGCCGACGCCGTGTCCGGCGCGGTCGTGACGCGGTAGCCCTCTGCCGCCAGATAGGACGCCAGAAGCTCCCGTACCGGTTCGTCATCATCGACCGCGAGAATATGCATGTCCTATACCTCCCGCCCTCTTCTTAGCCCACAGTAGGGGGTACACGCAATCGGTTACAACCCCGTAACACACACTCGCGCCGTAGCCGTTTGGTGAATCGGTTGAAACAACCCACCCCACAACCGAAACGGAAAATCCCGCATCCTGACATCACGCATTCATACGCGTTGGGTTTACTCCCGACCGTGGCGCGGAAGATTGCGTCACGGTGAGACCGAGGGACAGGACCATGAGCGTGATCGAGCAATGTCTGGAACGGATCGCACATCTCGATCGGGCCGATCACCTGCTGAACGAGGTGCGCGTGTACAACAACCGCCTGCCGATCCGCGAGGCGCTGGCCCAGCACCGCGCCCTGCTGAGCGAGGCGCGCCGCCATCTGGAATCGGCGCGCACGCTGCGCGGCGAGATCTGAACGGTCGTCGGCCGTTCCCACTCACGACATTCTCTTCAAGGCATTCCAATCGTGTCCCCGGCCCATTGCCCAGAATGCGACTGCGAACGGCGGACCGACCGGCCGCCGGCGCACGCGCGGACCTGCCGGGGAGAGCGCCGTCCGGTTCATGAGCGGTACGGGCACCGGCTCGGCCGGCGCGGCGCGCTTCATCGTTCACCGAAGCACCCGGAGGGTGACCCGCGGCTTCCCCTCGCCTCCCCTCCCCCGTCCTGGGGGAGGGAGCTTTTTTCATCCCGAACGGTCTCCGCTCCGGCTGCGGGTCTGTGGTCCGAGATGTTGAACCGCTGGCTGCCGACACCGTAATGGAAGGCTGCAGCCCTCCGCCGCATCATCGCCGTGCCGTCACCTCGATTTCGATCTTCATGCGCGAATCGATCAGGGGGCAGACCACCGTCGTGTTCGCCGGCCGGATATCCGCGAAATGCTCCCCCAGGATCGGGGCGACCCGCGCGAAATCGGCGGCGTCGGCCAGATAGACGCGAACGCGCACCACATGCTCCAGATCCGCGCCCGCCTCGCGCAGGGCGGCGCGGATGTTGCGGAAGGTCTGGTGCGTCTGTTCCACCACATCGTCGGAAATGGTGCCGGCCGCATAGTCGAATCCCGTCGTGCCGGACACGAACACCCACTTGCCGTCCACCACGGCGCGGGAGTAGCCGGCCAGCCGTTCGAAGCTGGAGCCGGACGAGATCAGCTTGCGGTCCATACGGCGCCTTTCCCCGGGATGCGGTGCAGTCTTTCATCGTCGAACATCAGCATGACACAGACCGGTCCGTGCACCAGCCCCGCCGAACAGCGAATCGGGGGAACGAGAGCCGGCCTTTTCGCCTAGGCCCCCTTCCCCCCATGGCCCTATTTCCTATGACGTGGCCGCCGCAATCTTTCCCAAATGAGAGGGTATGTCCGTGGTTCAGGAAGCCTCGCCCAACGACGGGAGAACCCGCATGTCCAGGATGCCGAAGATCGCCCTCTCTTTTCTCGCCGTGCCGTTGCTGGCGGCGCCGTCCATTGCGGCCGATGCCGCGCCGGACGCGCTGGCGCTGAAGCGGGTGCTGCTGTCCACCGGCGGTGTCGGGTATTTCGAGCATGAGGCGCGGGTGACCGGCGACGCCGCCCTGACGCTGGAGGTGCGGCGCGATCAGGTGGACGACGTGCTGAAAAGCATCGTCGTGTACGACGACCGGGGCGGGGTCGGCACGGTCGGACTGCCGGGGCAGGAGCCGCTGGAAACCGCTTTCCGCGAACTGCCCTTCTCGCCGGACGACCTCGCCTCCCCCACCGCCGTGCTGAACGCGCTGAAGGGATCGGAAGTGCGCGCCCAGGGCGCACGGGAGGTGACCGGCCGCCTGCTGTCGGTGACGGAGGAGACCGTTCAACTGCCGAACGGCGGCGGCACCGTCACGCGGCACCGGGTCAGCCTGATGACGGCGGACGGGCTGCGGCAGCTGGTGCTGGAGGAAACGGACTCGCTGCGCTTCACCGACCCGCGCGTGCAGGCGCAGCTGGACGCCGCGCTGGCCGCCGTCGCCGGCAACGCCGGCAAGGAGCGGCGGCGCCTGACCATCCGGACCACCGCGCCGAAGGACAGCCCGAACGCCGAGCGGACCGTGCGCGTCGCCTATGTCGTCGGTGCCCCGCTGTGGAAAGCCACCTACCGCCTGACCCTGCCGGACGCGCAATCCAAGACGGGCAGCTTGCAGGGCTGGGCCGTGCTGGAAAATCTGAGCGGCGAGGACTGGAACGGGGTGGAACTGTCGGTGGCATCGGGCAATCCGGTGACCTTCCGGCAGGCGCTCTACGACGCCTATTTCGTCAACCGCCCGACCGTCCCGGTGGAGGTGCTGGGCCGCGTGCTGCCCGCGCCCGACGAGGGGGCCGTCGCCGCCGACGTCATGGCGGAGAAATCCATGGCGCCGACCATGGCGCCGATGAACCGGGCGCAGATGGCCGCTCCGCCGGCGCCGATGGCCGCCCCCGCCCCCATGGCCGGCCCGGTCACGGGGATGAGCGCGATGGGCGCGCCGCAGCGCGCGGCCGAGACGATGGCTGCCGAGAGCACGGACGCGACCGCCCAGGTGCTGTTCCGCTACCCGCAGCCGGTGACCGTGCCGAACGGCGGGACGCTGATGATGCCGATTGTGGCCCGCGCCGTTCCGGCTGAACGGCTGGCGCTGTACCAGCCGGGCACCCAGCCGCGTCACCCGCTGGCCGCCGTCCGGCTGAACAACGATCAGGGCGACGGCGGGAATGGGGGGCTGCCGCCGGGAGTTCTGACGCTGTACGAGACGGTCGGGGGGGCTGCGGCCTATGTGGGCGACGCGCGGCTGGCGGCTCTTCCGGCCGGGGAAAGCCGGCTGCTGAGCTTCGCCGTCGATCAGGCGGTGACGGTGGACCGGTCGGAGCAGCCGAGCCGCAGCGTTTCCCGCGCCACGCTGGCCGATGGCGTGTTGCAGCTGACCGTGACCGAGCGCCAGACCACCACCTACCGCATCGCCGGCGCCGCCCGCGAGGACCGCACGGTGATCGTCGAGCATCCGCGCCGGCCGGGGTGGGAGCTGGTCGAACCCACCGGCCCGGCGCCGGACAGCACCGCCACCGCCTATCGCCTGCCGGTGGCCGTGCCCGCCGGCAAGACGGTCAGCCTGACCGCGACGCTGGAACGCCCGCGCACCGACCGGCTGGGGCTGGTCGATCTGTCGCCGGAGCAGGTGCAGGCCTATGCGTCCTCCACCGAACTGCCGCCGGCCGTGCGCGAGGCGCTGGGCAAGGTTGCCGCGCTGCGCTCCGCCGTCGCGGAGAAGGAACGCCGCATCGCCGACATCGAGCGCGAGCAGGCCGAACAGGCCAAGGAGCAGGAGCGGATGCGCCAGAACCTCGCCTCCCTGCCGCGCGACAGCGACCTGCACAAGCGCACGCTGACCAAGATGGGCGAGGCGGAAACGCGGCTGGACACGCTGGCGCGCGATCTTGCCACGGCGCGGAAGGAGGCCGACGCGGCCCGCGCGACCTTGCGCGAGCAGGTGCGGGCGATGAGGCTTTAACCGGATTCCTTGGGGCGGGCTTCCTTGGGGCGAAAGGTGATGACCCGGTAGACGTACCAGACGGCGACCGCGCCGAGGACGAGGTTGGACACCGGATTCACCCAGCCGGCGACCTTCTGGTGCTGGTCTTCCAGCAGATAGCCGCTCCCGGCGAGGAACGCCGACCAGATCGCCGTTCCCGCCGCGGAGTAGATCAGGAAGCGCACCAGCGCCATGCCGGCGATCCCCGCCGGGATGGAGATCAGCGTCCGCACCGCCGGAATCAGGCGCCCGAAGAACACCGACGCCCCGCAATGCCGCTGGAACCAGTTGGCGGCGTCGTCGATCTCCCCCGGCCCCAGGGTCAGCCAGCGCCCATGACGGGCGGCGAGGCGCTTCAACCGCTCGCAGCCGAGCCAGCGGCCCACATAGTACCAGAACAGCGCCCCGGCGACCGAACCGGCCGTGCCCGCCAGCACCACCAGCGCGAGGCTGAGTTCGCCGCGCGCGGCGGTGAAGCCCGCCAGCGGCATGATCAGTTCCGACGGAATCGGCGGGAACAGGTTCTCCACCAGCATCAGGACCGCGATGCCGAGATAGCCGGTCTGTTCCACCATCCGCGTGATCCAGTCAAACACGTCGCCTCCTTCAGCGCTTGTGCATGACAAAACCCCGCGCGGGCGAAACGTTCCCTGGCGGCCGTCCGTGGGCCTACGCCGCCTTGTCGATCGTCGTGCCGCTGCAATAGGCCCACTCGTCGCCTTGCAGGCCGAAGAACAGCGCGACCGGCTGCTTGCCGGAGCGGTCGATGACGACGCGGAAGCGGCTGCCGGTGCAGGCGCCGGCCGGCTGCTTCTGGTAGGGAAGCCGGACGTGCTTGGACTTCAGGCAGCTGTCGGCGGCCTTCGGCGGCGTGCCGGCGGCGTCGATCCTCTTGCCGTTCAGGACCATGTAGTAGTTGGTCGCCTGCCCGCCCCGCATCTCGGCCTTGACCTCGATCTTGCCGAAGCGGGATTTGTAGAGGCCGGCGTCCTGCTCCCCGTCCGGGGCGCCGGGCGGGATCGGCCGGAAGGAGATGGCAGCGCAGGCCGGCGGCTCCTTCTCGGCGTGGGCCGGCGATGACAGCGCGATGGACAGCGGAACGGCGGCGATGCCCGCGAGGAGCAGGGCACCGGAAAGACGCGACGGCGACATTCGAATATCCCCCATGGCTGAAACGGGAACCGGGTTCAGGCGGGCATCTGGCAGAAGCAGGTCTGCTGCATGATCGCGCAGTCCTTCTCCACACCGCCGTCGAGCATGGACACCTCGACGCTGGTGACGGTCAGCGTGCGGCCCGGTTTCAACACGCGGGCGCGGGCGATCATCACCTCGCCCTTGGCCGGGGACATCAGGTTGACCTTGAACTCCACCGCCAGAACCTCGCTGCCGGCCGGCATCAGGGTGAAGGCGGCGTAACCGCCGGCGTTGTCGGCCAGGGTCGAGACCATACCCGCGTGAAAGAAGCCGTGCTGCTGCGTCAGGTCGGCGCGGAACGGCAGGCGCATCTCGCAGAAGCCGGGCTCCACGCGCGTCAGCTCGATCCCCAGCGTCTGGCAGATCGGCTGGCGGTCGAAGCTGGCGCGGATGCGCGCTTCCCAATCGGGATCGCGGGGCTCGAAACGCTTGGTCAAGGCAGGGTCCTTCCGGTTGCGGTGGCGTGAGCGGCCCCTACCCTGCGCCAGCCTTACGTTCCGATCAAGCCAAGCTGCGGGCTGGACGGTTCGGCGAAGGCCCGCTTGGGCATGCGGCCCGCCTGACGCGCCGCCCGTCCGGCGGACACGGCGTCGCGCATCGCCGCCGCCATGCGCACCGGGTCACGCGCCTTGGACACGGCGGTGTTCAGCAGCACGGCGGCACAGCCAAGCTCCATCGCCAGCGCCGCGTCCGACGCCGTGCCGATGCCGGCGTCCAGCACCACGGGGACCGGGCTGCGCGCGCAGATGGTCTCGATGGCGTGCGGGTTGCGGATGCCAAGGCCGGAGCCGATGAAGGCCCCCAGCGGCATCACCGCCGCCGCGCCGAGGTCCGCCAGCTTGCGGCAGGTGACGGGATCGTCGTTGCAGTAGGGCAGCACGGTGAAGCCGTCGGCCACCAGTTCCTCGGTGGCGCGCAACAGCTCCTCCACGTCGGGGTAGAGCAGTTCGCGGTCGCCGATGACCTCCAGCTTGACCCAGTCGGTGCCCAGCGCCTCGCGCGCCAGCTGGGCGGTCAGCACCGCTTCGCGGGCGGTCAGGCAGCCGGCGGTGTTGGGGAGAAGGCCGACGCGGCCGCCCAGCACGTCCACAAGGCTTTCCGAATAGCCGTCCAGGCTGATCCGGCGGATGGCGACGGTGGCGAGTTCGGTGCCGCTGGCCTCCAGCGAATCGAGCATGACCTGCTGGTTCGGGTAACCGGCGGTGCCGAGGAACAGCCGCGACCGGAAGGTCCGGCCGGCGATGGTGAGGGTGTCGTCCTGCATGGGGATGTCCTCTCAGCCGCCCTGGATGGGGCGGACGATCTCGATGGTGTCGCCGGGGGAGAGCGGGGTTTCCGCCCAGCGGCGCGACGGCAGCACGGCCCCGTTCAGCGCCACGGCCACGCCGCGCGCGCCGGGGACGATGCCGCGTTCGGCCAGAAGCGCCGCGACGGTCGCGGCGGTGACCGCCTCGGGCCGGCCGTTGATCTGGATGGTCGCGCTCATGCGGCGGCTCCCTTGGGCTGGAAGCGGGTGATGGCGAAGGGGCGGATCACCGGGTCGGTTTCGCCGGTCAGGATCAGCGTCGCCACCGAATCGGCGGTGACCGGGGTCAGCAGGATGCCGTTGCGGTGATGCCCGGTGGCGAGGATCAGGCCGTCGATGTCCGACTGACCGAGGATGGGGGCGTCGTCGCGGCTGCCGGGGCGGAAGCCGGCCCAGCTTTCCTCGATGGGCAGTTCGGCGATGCCCGGCAGGGCGCGCCACGCGCCTTCCAGAAGGGCGAACTGGCCGCCAGCCGTCAGGCGGTCGTCGAAGCCGCGCTCCTCGGTGGTGGCGCCGATCAGGAGGCGTCCGTCGAGGCGCGGGATCAGGTAGGTGCCGGGCGTCCACACGACGTGGCGGAGCAAGGGCAACCGCTCGTCCATGCGGACGCAGATCATCTGGCCCTTGATGGGACGAACGGGGACGGGTGGCAGGCCATCGATGCGGCCGGACCCGACATTTCCAGACCATGCCCCGGCCGCCAGAACGACGCGGTCGGCCTCGATCACCGTGTCGCCGACGCGGACGCCCGTGACGCGGCCGTTCCGGACCTCGACGCGGGTGACGTCGGCGTGCTCGTGCACCCGGCCGCCGGCCTTGAGCACGGCCGCGTGCAGGGCGGCGGCGAGCTTGCGGTTGTCGACCTGATGGTCCTCGCGGCAATAGAGCGCGCCGGCCACGCCGGGTTGCAGGTAGGGTTCGCGGCGGCGGACCTCGGCGCCGGTCAGCCACTCCACCGGCAGGCCGAGCCTGGTCTGGAAGTCGTGGAGGAAGCGCACCTTGGCCGCGTCGTCGGCGTTCAGCGCGATGACCATGGTGCCTTCGGTGCGCAATTCCACCGACTGGCCGGTGGCCGCCTCCAGCTCCGCCGCGAAGGCGGGCCAGAGGGCTTGCGACGCGCGCGTCAGAGGGAGAAGGCTTTCCTCGCCCGGTTCGGTCTCCACGCAGGCGGCGAGCATGCCGCCGGCCGCGTGGCTGGCCCCGCGCCCGGCGGCGCACCGGTCGAAGACATCGACGCGGCAACCGGCGGACGCCAGACGCCACGCGATGGACAGGCCGATGACCCCGGCGCCGATGACGGCGACGGAAAGATCGGAAGACGGTGACGGGATTCGTGGCGCGGACGGCGCGATGACCATGCGGCGGCTCCCTTCGCTGGCATTATCCAGACAGGTTCGTTGGGTGTGATCTCAGCCACGCGGCGGACCCGCGCAGCACCCCAGCCAATGCCCGGATCATCCGGAAACGCCGCCCGATTTGCAACCCCTTAAAGAAGGATCGCCGCTGCAAGCCCCAGGAAGGCGAAGAAGCCGACCACGTCGGTGATGGTGGTCAGGAACACCGAGCTGGCCACCGCCGGGTCGATGCCCATCTTGTCCAGCCCGATCGGGATCAGCACGCCGAACAGGCCGGCGATGAACAGGTTGATGACGAGGGCGCAGGCGATGACCCCGCCGATCATGGGCGAGAACCAGAAGGCGGCGATCAGGCCGACCAGCCCCGCGAAGACCGCGCCGTTGATGAGGCCGACCAGCATCTCCTTCCCCACCACGCGCAGCGCGTTGGAGGAGGACAGCTCGTGCGTCGCCAGCGCGCGGACGGCGACGGTCAAAGCCTGGGTGCCGGCGTTGCCGCCCATGGACGCGACGATGGGCATCAGCACGGCCAGCGCCACGATCTGCTCGATGGTCGCCTCGAACAGCGAGATGACGCCCGCCGCCAGGAAGGCGGTGACCAGATTGAGCCCCAGCCATCCCACGCGCGATTTGACGATGTCGCCGACGCCGCTGAACACGCCGGTGTCGCCGACGCCGCCCAGCTTGCGGATGTCGTCCTCCGCCTCCTCGTCGATGATGTGCACCACGTCGTCCACGGTGATGACGCCGATCAGCCGCCCGCCGGCGTCGACCACGGGGGCGGACACCAGGGCGTACTGGCGGAAGAGGTTCGCCACCTCCTCCTGGTCCATGGTGGCGGGGATGGCGTCCACCTCCTCCGTCACCAGATCGGCGATGCGGGCGGAGCGCTTCTGGCGCAGCAGACGGGATAGCGGCACCGCGCCCACAACCCGGTGCATGGGGTCCACGACGAAGATGTCGTAGAAGTCCTCCGGCAGCTCGTCGGTGGCGGCGCGGACATAGTCGATGGTCTTGCCCACCGTCCAGAACTGCGGCACGGCCACCAGATCGCGCTGCATCAGGCGGCCGGCGGTGTATTCGTCGTAGGTCAGGTTTTCCTGGACCAGCGCGCGGTCTTCGGCCGGCAGGTTTTCCAGGATTTCCCGCCGCGTCTCCTCGTCCAGATCCTCGATGACGTCGACGGCGTCGTCGGTGTCCAGCTCGGCGACGGCGGCGGCCAGCTCCTTCGGCTCGAACAGCTCCACGACCTCTTCGCGCAGGTCGGGGTTGAGGTGGGTCAGCACCTCGCCGTCGAAGCCGGGGCGCAACGCCTCGATCAGCCGTTCGCGGTCGTCATGGCCCAGCTGTTCGATCAGGTCGGCGATGTCGGCCGGGTGCAGACCGTCCAGCCGGGCGCGCAGATCGTCCGGGCGGCCGGCGTTCAGAAGCTCCACCACCTCTTCGACGAACTCCGGCTCGACGCCGTAGGCACGCTCTTCCTCCCCCTCTTCGCGCGGCTGTTGCGGGCGCTCGGCTGGGCGCGGCTCATCGTCCGGGATACGGTTCGGTTCCTGGGGGTCGGCGTGCATGGCGGCACCCTCCCTTAACGATGGCAACGCACCGTGACGGCATGGTCCAGGGAACGGTCGGCCATGGCGCACCGGCGTTTGCGGGTTGGGGGATCCCCGGTTGCGGAAAGCCGGGGCGCCCACCGAATATAGGTGCTCAACCGCTTTGTCCAGCGCGGCAAACGGCGGTGCGGAAGGGTGGAGAGCGTCGCCCCGCGGCGTTGCCGCGCCGCAGGATTTTGGTCAGCGTTCCTGGCGCAAGCCTTGCGCCGCACCGGAACTTGGGGCACCCATAAGGTGCGCCCGCCTTCCGGCCCCCGGCTTCTGCTCCCGAGCTTTTGCCCCAAGCTTTTGCCGGGGGCCTGCGGTCACGGCGGCGCGACGGCACCTCAACGAGCGGGAAGACCGATGGAGTACGCCTTTACCGACGTCGATGGCCAGGAAGGCATTCTCCTGTCGGGGCGCTTCACCTACGACGACAGCCGCAAGTTCCACGACATGCTCGGGCAGTGGGACTTCGCTGCCCGGCAGCGGGTCAATCTGGATCTGCGCTTCCTGACCTTCATCGATTCCGCGGCCATCGGCATGCTGTTCATCCTCGCCAACCGCTGCCGCGATGCGAAGGGCCAGGTGGCGGTTTACGGGGCGCAACCCTACATCGCGCAGACGCTGCGCCGCGTGGCGATGGACCAGTATGTGGAGTTCCGCTGAGGGGCCGGGGGCTTTGCGGGCATGCGCCATGCGCATACGAAAAAGCCCGCTTCAGTCCGTTCCGGACCGGCGGGCTTTTTTCGTTTTGCCGCCCCCAATCGCCCGAAGGCGTTTGGAGGTGGTGCGGTCGAGAAGACTCGAACTTCCACTCCGGTTAAGGAACAGCGACCTCAACGCTGCGCGTCTACCAATTCCGCCACGACCGCACGAGGCTGGTAGGTCCCGACGAGTCGATTGCTCTTGTCATCGGGTGGTGCGGGGGAATACCAGATCCCCAACGCCCGATCAAGCGGCCTCTGGCCTTTTCCGAAAAGAAAGTCTTCCGAGCCCTCCATGACAGACATCGAATGGCGCATCAGCGACACGCTCGTCCCCTACCCCGAGGCGCTGGCCGAGATGGAGGCGCGCGTCGAGGCGATCCGGGCCGGCACCGCGCCGGAGCTGGTCTGGCTGCTGGAGCACCCGCCGCTCTACACCGCCGGCACCAGCGCCCGCGACGAGGATCTGCTGGAGCCCGACCGCTTTCCGGTCTACCGCGCCGGCCGTGGCGGGCAGTTCACCTATCACGGGCCGGGGCAGCGCGTGGCCTACGTCATGCTGGACCTGAAGAAGCGCGGGGCCGACATCCGCGCCTTCGTTCAGGATCTGGAGGAATGGCTGATTCGCACGCTCGCCTCCTTCAACATCAAGGGGGAGCGGCGCGAGGGGCGCGTCGGCATCTGGGTCAACAAGCAGCCCTACGGCGGCGCCCCCGGCCAGGAGGACAAGATCGCCGCCATCGGCGTGCGGGTGCGCCGGTGGGTGACCTTCCACGGCATTGCCCTGAACGTGGAGCCGGACCTGTCCCACTTCGCCGGCATCGTGCCCTGCGGCATCAGCGAACACGGGGTGACGTCGATCGTCGGCCTCGGCCATCTGGTGACCATGGAGGATGTCGATTCGGCGCTGATCGCAACCTGGCCGGAGGTGTTCGGGCCGGAGGTGTTCGGGGAGGAATGACGCCTCCGGCGCGGGCGGTTTTACTTCTTCGCGGGCGTGGCCTGCGGGTCGTCGTTGAGGACCCGCAGATCCTCGTTGGTGATGGAGACGACCGTGCAGGCGGTGGTGTCGCCGTTGCGGAACAGGTAGATCAGCTTGCGGTCGGCCAGATTCTTGGTATCGACCAGATTCAGGCCATGACCGAAGGCGACGCCCAGGATCTCGCCCTTGAAGACGGCGCGGAAGCGGAGCGGCGACAGTTGCCGGAAATGCCGCGCGGCGCAGGCGTCGCTCAGCTTCTTCTCGAACCGGCCGGCCTTGCGCCAGTCCTGGGTCGAGCGGATCGTCACCCATTGCGGCGGCAGCGGGTACGGCACCACCGGCGGGGACAGAGGCAGGTTGTAGCCGCCCGGCGGCACCGGCGAGAGGTGCTGCGGATCCGTCTTCTCCAGCGGGCTCTGGGCGAAAGCGGGGAGAGCGGCGACGAGCAGAATCGTGAACGCGAGGCGCTTCATCGTCACACCCGCACGTCGAAGCCCTGCTTCCCGATCTCCTTGCCCATGGATTCGGCGGCCTGGAGGGTGAAGCTTTCGGACTGCGCGTTCATCATCGGTGTGTTCGAGGACACCCTGCATCCGCGCCAGCGCGTCGTCGGCCTGCGCGACACCGCTTCTGGCGTTGTTGCCCACCCCGTCCACGAGATCGCGCAGGCGGCCGGTCAGGTCCTGAAGGCTGGCGCTGAGCAGGAAGGCGGGGTCGGAGTCGTCCTTCTTCCCGGCCTTGTCCTTCGCGGCGGAGGCGCGGGTGAAGGCGGTCGCCAGCATGTCCTTCATCGACGTCCGTCTCGGCCCGATCACGGCAGCCTCCCAGGAAAGCGGGAACAGGCCGCCAGCCTAGTCGGATCATGGCTAACGAAACCCTAACCCACGTGCCCCTAGAGCAGGAAGCTGCTGAAGCGGCCCTTGTTGGTGTCGCGCTCGGGCGACGGGGTCCTCGCGCGGCCCCGTTTGGAGTCCGTGTCCGAATCATAATCCGGAATGCTGCGGACCCTTTCGTATCTGTGGCTTCCGTTGCATCGCGTGCACAGGGCCCGCAGCTTCGACGGGTCGTCATGGTCGGCCCGGATGACGTGGGCCGGCTTGCTCTTCAGCTTTTCGTAACGGCCACTCCACGGCGGATTGTGGTCCATCGCGACCGCCCGCATCGTCTCCTTCTTTCCCTTCTTCTTCGTGATGTAGGTGTAGTCCACAAGCTTGAACGAGCCATTCTTTTCGTAGGCGAGCGGCCTGCCGCAACCCGGACAGGTCCACACCGCGTCATAGGCGGCGTTGTGATACTTCTTGGGATGGGCGGAGGTTCGGATCACCTGCTCGACGGTGCTGGACGAAAATGTCCAGCGCGGAGGGCCCTTCTGCGTCGGCTCATAGCTCTCGTCGCTGCTGTCGTCTTCCTCCTCGCTGCTGCTGGAGTCCTCCCCCTCGCTTTCGGTCTCCATGCGCTGGATGACGCCGCGCGACGGCGCGACGGCTTGACGTTGCACCACCGCGCCCAGCGGAGAAGGCCCGCGTACGGCGGCATGGTGCGCCGGACATCCGCCCCCGGCCACGGGCGGCCGCAAGGGGAGATTGGAACGATGGTCCGGGCGCGCCCCCGGGGCGAATTTGGGCTGCACGGCGAGGACCGGTCCATGGGCCGGCGCGGGCGGCCCCACCGGCGCGGCCGCGCGCTTTGGCTGCACGGCAGGAGACGGGCCGGCGCGGTGGGCCGGAACCGGAGGACCGGGAAGCGGCGGGGACGGGCGCGACGATGCCGACTTCGCCTGGATCGAGTGCGCCTGAATCGGGTGCGCCTGGACCTGCTGCGGTCCTCCGACGTTCCCCGGCCAACGGATGGCGGGCGTCCCGGTCTGGGGAAACCGCTGCGTCATGCGCCGCGCTCCTGATCCATGGTTGATGGCGCTTCCACCCGCCCCTGGCGAGCCGCGTGGAGTATGAACAGTTATGGGGGCGGAGTCACCAGCGCATGCCATCCCGCCCACGGCGCGCCGTCCTGAAGCCTGACAGCCCGTCACACCGTGGAGCGCTGCTCGAAGGGGCCGGTGCCGGGATCCTCGGCCAGTTCGATGACGATGTCGCGGACGATGGCGGCGGACGGCCCCTCGCGGCAGGCCTCCAGCATGCGGTCCACGGCGGCGGCGGGACCGGCGAAAACCGCCTCGACCGTGCCGTCGCTGCGGTTGCACACCCAGCCGTTCAGGCCGAAGGCCGAGGCCGTCTCCACCGTCCAACCCCGGTACCAGACGCCCTGCACCCGCCCATGGATGCGGGCGCGGACCGATTTGCGATCGTTGTCAGCCATGGCCGGACTCCGTCTTGGCCTTGCCCCACCAGCCCATGACGTAAGCCGCGTGCACGGCCAGGGGAGCGCCCCAGGCGACCAGCGGAAAGAGGAACCAGGGCGAGCCCGGCGCCAGCAGGGCGTTGATCGGGACCAGAACGACCATCACGCCGAAATAGGCGATCAGGTGGTTCAGGAAGCCGCGCAGGCGCTTGCGCCGGGCCGCGTCGGCCGCGGCGTTGTCCGGTTGCAGGTCGCTCATGCCGTGCCGGAGGCGCTCTTGCGGCGCGCCTCCTCCTCGTCCAGAAGGGCCTTGCGGTTGAGTTTGCCAATCATGGTCTTGGGCAGCTCGTCACGGAATTCGATCACCTTGGGCATCTCGATGGGCGACAGCTTGTCCTTCAGGAAATCCAGCAGGTCGTCCCGCGTCAGGCTCTGGCCGTCGTCCAGGCGGATGTAGGCCTTCACCGTCTGGCCCCGATATTCGTCGGGCAGGCCGGCCACCACGCATTCGGCCACGGCCGGGTGCAGATAGATCGCCTCCTCCACGTTGCGCGGGTAGACGTTGAAGCCGCTGCACAGGATCATGTCCTTGATGCGGTCCACGATGAAGGTGTAGCCGTCCTCGTCCATGGTGCCGACGTCGCCGGTGTGCAGGCGGCCGTCGACGAGGGTCATGGCGGTCTCGCTGGGCTTCTTCCAATAGCCCTTCATGACCTGGGGGCCGCGGATGCAGACCTCGCCCTTTTCGCCGGGCGGCAGGACGCGGCGGGGCTCCTCCAGGCTGACGATCTCGATCACCGTGCCGGGCAGCGGCAGGCCGATGGAGCCCGCCTTGTTCACCCCCGTCATCGGGTTGGCGGTGGCGACCGGCGAGGCCTCCGACAGGCCATAGCCCTCGACCAGGGTGCAGCCGGTGTTGCGCTCGAACGTCTCCTTCACCTCGACCGGCAGCGGCGCGCCGCCGGAGATGCAGAAGCGGATCGAGGACAGGTCGTACTGCGACAGGTTCTTGTGGTGGTTGATGGCCGTGTAGATGGTCGGCACCGCCGGGAACAGCGTCGGCTTCTTCTTGTGGATCGTCTCCATGACCTGATTGAGGTCGAAGCGCGGCAGCATGACGATCTCCGCCCCGAAGCGGATGCTGAAGTTCATCACGACGGTCATGGCGAAGACGTGGAAGAAGGGCAGAACGCCCAGCATCCGTTCCTGCCCCGGCCGGGCGCCGTGGAACCACAGGGCGCACTGGATCGTGTTGGCGTGGAGGTTGGCGTGCGTCAGCATCGCCCCCTTGGGCACGCCCGTGGTGCCGCCGGTGTATTGCAGGACGGCGATGTCCTCGTCCGGGTCGATGGCCACCGGCTGCGGACGGCCGTCGTTGGCGACGAGTTGCTTGAAGAGCAGGTGCCGGTCGTCGGTCGGGATGCGCGCGATCTCCGCCCGCTTGACGACGGGAAACAGCAGGTTCTTCGGGAAGGGCAGGATGTCGGCCATGGAGCAGACGACCAACCGCTTCAGCCGCGATTCGGCGAGCATGCGGGCCATCTTGTCGTAGAGCACCTTGAGATCGAGCGTGACCATCATCTCGATCCCGCTGTCGGCGATCTGGTGTTCCAGCTCGCGCTCGGCGTAGAGCGGGTTGAAGTTCACCACCGTGCCGCCCGCCTTCAGAATCGCATAGTAGCAGATCACGTAATAGGGGGTGTTGGGCAGGAACAGGCCGACCCGGACGCCCTTCCCCACCCCGGCCGCCTGGAACCCCTTGGCGGCGCGGTCCACCATGCGCGCGACCTCGGCGTAGCTGGTGCGCTTGCCCATGAAGTCGAGGCAGGGCCGGTCGGCGAAGCGGGTCGCTGCCTCATCCAAAAGTGCCGTCAGAGGCCGCGATGGAATCGGGGCGTTCCAATCGACCTCCGCAGGGTAACTCCGTTCCCAGGACCGCTCCGGCAGGTTGCGGGCCGCTTCGCCCATGATCGTCCTCCCCATCGCTTTTGGGTGCCCCCTCTGGTTTGCGGTGGGGCTTTGCGGCAATTGTACCCCTTTTCCTGGCGAAATGGGCCGCGACATGCTCCGCCGCAAGGCCGGTCGGCCGGATAGGCTGTTGCCTTTCGGCTACTGCGGAAGGGCATAGCAGCCCCAATGCACCGTCAGACCAATTAAGGGCATTTTCGATAACGTCTTCGATGTATAATGAAGACTGATCCTGCCCGGACTCCGGGCGTTGAAGGAGCGGCCCCATGCCACTGTCCGGCATCTCACGGCCCGGCATCAGCGCGTTCCAGCCGCCCGGCGACCCCGCCGACGGCTATGAGCGGCGTAGCGCCGCCCTGGACGGCGTGCGCGTCGACGGCAGCTACTTCGATCCGGAATTCCAGGCCTATGTGGTCCCGGTGGTGCTGGGGCATCACCGCATCTCCAGCCGCGCCGACGACATGCTGGTGACGACTCTCGGCTCCTGCGTCGCGGCCTGCCTTCACGATCCGGTGGCGCGGGTCGGCGGCATGAACCATTTCCTGCTGCCGGGGGCGCCGGTGGGCGGCGACAGCTTCGGCGTGGCGACCCGCTACGGCAGCGTGGCGATGGAGCGGCTGATCAACGACCTGCTGGAGCGCGGCGCCCGGCGCGAGCGGCTGGAGGTCAAGGTGTTCGGCGCCTCCCGCGTCATCGAGACCAGCATGGACGTGGGCGCCAGCAACGCGGCCTTCGTGCTGGACTATGTGCAGCGGGAAGGGCTGGCGCTGTCCGGCCATGATCTGGGCGGACCGGTGGGCCGGCGGGTGCATTTCTTCCCGACCACCGGCAAGGCCTTCCGCCGCCTGCTGCGGCCGGAGACGGAGCGCGAGACGATCCATCAGGAACTGGATTTCCTGAAGATCCTGAAACGGACCCCCGTCGAAGGGGAAGTGGAGCTGTTCGACCGGCGCTGACCGGCTCTTACCGCAAGGCATGGGCGGCCTCGACGGCCATCCATTCGGCCTGGGCGCCGTCCTCCCCGTCCGTGAAGACAGCGATGGTCAGAGGGCTGGGGCCGGGGACATGATAGGCGACCGGCGTGCAGCCGGGGCCGCCGCCGGTGTGGCCCCAGAAGGGACCGGCCTCGCCGTCCAACTCCACCATCAGGCCGAGGCCGTAGGCGGGCTCCACCCAAGGACGGTCGCGCATCGGGGCGATGACGGGCTCGGCTTGGGTCATGCGGGAGAGAAGGTCGGGCGGCAGCAGGGCGCCGGTGAACAGGCCGTGCAGGACGCGGGCGGTGTTCAGGGCGCTGGCGGCGACGACTCCGTGGGAAACCCAGCCGGGGTGGTAGAGCGGGACGACGGGAACCGGCGTGCCGTTGCCGCCGTCACCAGAACCCAGATAGGGGCTGGGGCCGAAGAGCAGCGGCTCCAGATCCGCGCGGCGGGTCGGGACGGTGGGGCCGCCAAGACCAGCATCGATGCCGAGGGGCTGGAAGAGCTTGCGGGTCAGAACCTCGGCGAAGGAGAGGCCGGTGGCGCGCTCCAGCACCCGTTTGACCAGCAGATAGCCGATGTTGGAGTAGGAGAACTCGCGGCCGGGCTCGGTGTAGAGGTGGTCGGCGCGGCAGCGGGCCAGGAACTCGTCCTCGCTCCAGGGCTCTGCGCCGGAACGGACGGCGGCGTGGTACAGGGGCATGCCGCCGTAATTGTGGAGGGCGGCGCGGTGGGCCAGCACCTGCGCCAGCGTGATGCGGGCGGCGGGACCGAAGTCGGGCAGCCAGCGGTCCAGCGGGGCGTCGAGGTCGAGGACGCCACGGGCCGCCAGACGCAGGACGGCGGCGGCCGACATGGTCTTGGTGATGCTGTAGGTCAGGAAGCGGGACGCGGGGTCCGGCGGGTCGCAGCCGTCGCGGGCCAGGCCGACGGTCCAGGCATCGTTGCCCTTGCAGACGGCGAGGACGGCAATTCGGGCGGAATTCGGGCCGGGGTCCTCGTTGAGGAGGTTGGTGAGTGCCTGGGCCGGGTCGCGGGTCACGCGGCGGTGGCGCCATGCTTGGCGGCGAGCCAGAGGCCCAGCGCCTTGTCGTCGCGGAGGATGTGGCCGACCAGCCAGTTGCCCACGAAATCCACGATGCGGGCGGGCGGCAGGGCGGCCCCCGTCTCGTCCATCAGATCGGTGAAGTGGTTGATCTGATCCAGCAGGTCGCCGTGGAGCTGCCGGTGCCGGCCATAGTCGGGATAGCCGTGGCGGCGCATGATCCCCTCCTCCCGTTCGAAATGTTCGCCGACGTGGCGGACGAGATCGTCGAGGGTGGTGCGCAGGAAGGCGGCGTCGCCCTGGCGGGCCGGGTCGGCGAGGCGCTGGAACAGCTCCACCAGATCCCGGTGTTCGCGGTCGATGGCGGGGGAGCCGACACACAGGTCGTCGGTCCAGGCGAGGGAGGTCGTCATAAGATTATTCTACTATAAGAAAGGCCCCCTTGGGAGGGGGCCTTTCCTTACCTCAACGATTGGTCGCGCCCGACCGTCAGTCGCGCTTGACGGTGTCGGCGTTGAGCGCCGCCTGGGCCGCCGCCAGACGGGCGATCGGCACGCGGTAGGGCGAGCAGGACACGTAGTCGAGACCGACCGACTCGCAGAAGGAGATGGAGGCCGGGTCGCCGCCATGCTCGCCGCAGATGCCCAGCTTGATCTTCTCGCGGACCTTGCGGCCGCGCTCGGCGGCGATGGCGATCAGCTCGCCCACGCCCTCCTGGTCGAGGGTCTGGAACGGGTCATGCTCCAGGATGCCCTGGCGCTGGTACTCCGGCAGGAAGGCGCCGGCGTCGTCGCGCGACAGGCCGAAGGCGGTCTGCGTCAGGTCGTTGGTGCCGAAGGAGAAGAACTCCGCCGTCTCGGCGATGTCGCCGGCCCGCAGCGCGGCGCGCGGCAGCTCGATCATCGTGCCGACGAGATAGTCGAACTCCTGCCCCGTGGCGGCCTTCACCTGGGCGGCGGCGCGGTCCACCACCTCCTTCAGGATGTCGAATTCCTTCTTCGTGCCGATGAGCGGGATCATGACCTCCGGCGTCACCGTCTCGCCCGTGCTCTTGGAGACCTCGGCCACCGCCGTGAAGATGGCGCGGGCCTGCATCTCATAGATCTCGGGGTAGGTGATGCCGAGGCGGCAGCCGCGATGGCCGAGCATCGGATTCGCCTCGTGCAGCTGCACCGTGCGGTGGTGCACCCGCAGCGGGTCGGTGCCGGTGGCCTTGGCGACCTCGGCCATGTCCTCTTCGGTGTTCGGCAGGAACTCGTGCAGCGGCGGGTCGAGCAGGCGGATCGTCACCGGCAGCCCGGCCATGATCGTGAACAGCTCGACGAAGTCCTGCTTCTGGAACGGCTCCAGCTTGGCCAGCGCGGCGCGGCGGCCGGCCTCGTTCTCGGCCAGGATCATCTCGCGCACGGCGAGGATGCGCGCCGGGTCGAAGAACATGTGCTCGGTGCGGCACAGGCCGATGCCCTCGGCGCCGAACTTGCGGGCGGTGCGGGCGTCCAGCGGGGTTTCCGCGTTGGTGCGGATCTTCATCCGGCGGATCGAGTCGGCCCAGCCCATCAGCGTGGCGAAGTCGCCCGACAGCTCCGGCTGGATGGTCGGGACCTCGCCCAGCATCACCTCGCCGGTCGAGCCGTCGATGGTCAGGATGTCGCCTTCCCGAACGACCGTGCCGCGCACGGTCATGGTCTTGGTCTTGTAGTCGACGCGCAGGTCACCCGCACCCGACACGCAGGCGCGGCCCATGCCGCGCGCCACCACGGCGGCGTGGCTGGTCATGCCGCCGCGCGTTGTCAGGATGCCGCGGGCGGCGTGCATGCCGTGGATGTCCTCGGGCGAGGTCTCGACGCGGCAGAGGATGACGGCGTCGCCAAGGGCGGCCTGCGCCTCCGCCTCGTCGGCGGTGAAGACGACCTTGCCGGAGGCCGCGCCGGGCGACGCCGGCAGGCCCTTGGCGATCACGGTGCGGTCGGCCTTCGGGTCCAGCGTCGGGTGCAGAAGCTGGTCGAGCGAGGCCGGGTCGATGCGGCGCACGGCCTCCGCCTGGTCGATCAGCCCTTCGTTGGCGAGATCGACGGCGATCTTCAGCGCCGCCGGGGCGGTGCGCTTGCCGTTGCGGGTTTGCAGCATGAACAGCTTGTTCTGCTGGACCGTGAATTCGATGTCCTGCATGTCGCGGTAGTGCTTCTCCAGCGTGAGGCGGACCTCGTTCAGCTGGTTGAAGACCTCCGGCATGACCTCTTCCATGGCGGGGAGGTCGGACTTGTTGGCGTGCTTGCCGGCGATGGTCAGGTGCTGCGGCGTGCGGATGCCGGCCACCACGTCCTCGCCCTGGGCGTTGACGAGATACTCGCCGTAGAAGGCGTTCTCACCGGTGGACGGGTTGCGGGTGAAGGCCACGCCGGTGGCGCAGTCGTTGCCCATGTTGCCGAACACCATGCACTGCACGTTGACCGCGGTGCCCCATTCGGCCGGGATGTCGTGCAGCTTGCGGTAGGTGATGGCGCGGGCGTTCATCCACGAGCCGAACACGGCGCCGATGGCGCCCCACAGCTGTTCCTGCACGTCCTGCGGGAAGGGCTTGCCCAGCTCGTGCTCGACGGCCTTCTTGTAGCCTTCGATGACCGACTGCCAGTCCTCGGCCTTCAGGTCGGTGTCGAGGCTGTAGCCCTTGTCGCGCTTGTGGTTGTCCAGGATCTCCTCGAAATGGTGGTGATCGACGTCGAGCACCACGTTGGAGTACATCTGGATGAAGCGGCGGTAGCTGTCGTAGGCGAAGCGCGGATCGCCCGAGCGCTTGGCGAGGCCGGCGGCGGTCTCGTCGTTGAGGCCGAGGTTCAGCACCGTGTCCATCATGCCCGGCATGGAGGCGCGGGCGCCGGAGCGCACCGAGACCAGCAGCGGGTTGGCCGGGTCGCCGAAGGTGGCGTCCATGGCCTTTTCCAGGCGCTGCACGGCGGCGGCGACCTGGGCCTTCAGCTCCGCCGGGTAGGTGCGGCCGTTGGCGTAATAGTAGGTGCACAGCTCGGTGGTGATGGTGAAGCCCGGAGGGACGGGAAGACCGAGGTTGGCCATTTCGGCCAGATTGGCACCCTTACCACCGAGCAGGTTCTTCATGTCCGCCCGGCCTTCGGTGGCATCGCCCCCGAAGCTGTAGACCCACTTGCTTTCGCCCTGGCTCGCCATCGTGAAATCCTCGTTCACTCTCATGGTCGTCCGGTACCGGACCGCACGGTGGTATAACTGGTATGACCGCGCGACCGTCTCCGATATCCGCCCTTCTAGCCCCCCGCGGAAGGAGAAGACAAGACGATCCGTTGCATAGCTTGAACGCGGCCGTGTTGGTCCCTTCGTTGCCACAGGGGTCGGAAGGGGTGAAACGGAGAGGGTGGAGGCATCCTTTTCGTTGTGCGCCCTTGGGCGGATTGTGCAGGGGGCGAGGTTGGCACAATGGGTTTGTGGGGCGGATTGTTGTGTGGGTTCAGAGGGATGGCGGAGGTTGTTCGTGGGCGTATGTTGTGCAGGGAGTGCACAATGGTGGGGGTGCGGATGAGCCGGGGTGCTTTGCCCCCTCCCTAACCCTCCCCCGCTTTCAGCGGGAGAGGGGACTGCCGCCGCTGTGCCTGAGTTCCCTCTCCCGCGCAGCGGGGGAGGGTTAGGGAGGGGGCCTGCGTTGTCCGGGATGATCGGTGGCAACGGGCGGTCCAGCCGGCCCTCGTCGTCGGGCGGCAGCGTCCAGGAGGGGGCGAGCAGGTCGTTGTGCCGGCGCAGGCGGGCGCGGGCCTCGCGGACCAGCGACACGTATTCCCAGTAGGTGCGGTAACGGAAATCGGTGTGTTCCTGCCACGCGCCCCAGATGGTGGTGCGGTGCATGCCGACCTTCTGCCCGGCTTCGGTCGGCGAGTAGCCGGCGGCGATCAGGCGGGCGACTCCGGCCCAGACCGCGTCGGGATACGGAGAACGTGGGACGAGGCGGCCTTCCTCACAGGTGATGGGCGGCGGGCCGTCGAGTGCGTCGGGGCCGGCGGTCGGGGCGCGGCCGTCCTGGGCGTAGCGCACGACGCAGCTTTCCAGGCATTTGGGGTCGGAGCGGTTCCAGGCCGCCACCAGGGTCGGGTGGGAGAAGCCGAGCGCCGCCAGGCCCTGCGTGCGGTCGCGGGGAATGCAGGTCTTGCCTCGGCGGAAACCCAGGGCGACGGTGATGGTGGGGCTCCCTTGTTTGACGACTCAGCGCACCGGCAGGTCGGGTTTGAACTCGTCCTGCCAGTCGAAAGGGACCGACTCGGGAAGTTCGGCTTCCGGGGTGGCTTCGGCGCGGTCGGCGATGTCCGGGCCGGGCGGTTGGCCGGCGCTGTCGAGCGCGGGAAGCGCCGCCAAGCCGAGGCGGTCGGCCAGCCAGCGGATCGTGCTCATGTCGCCCTTGTTGATGGCCTGTTCGATCTGGGCGGTCACGACGTGGGAGAGCGAGCGCAGGCGGGCCGACGCCTCGCGGCGCAGGCAGGCCCGTTCCCATTCCACGCGCTCGCGGAAGGCGGGCGAGACGTAATAGGCGCGCCAGATGGTGTTGCGGTGGCAGCCCATAGCGCGGGCGACTTGCAGCGCCGGCCAGCCGGAGGCGAGGCGGTGCGCCGCCATGGCCCAATCGGCGTCGGAATAGCGGGAGCCGGGGACGAGTTGGCCGTTGGGTGGGATCGGCGGTTCGGAGAGTTCGACGG
The DNA here is from genome assembly GCA_023416195.1 of Pseudomonadota bacterium. Lineage (GTDB taxonomy): Bacteria > Pseudomonadota > Alphaproteobacteria > Azospirillales > Azospirillaceae > Azospirillum. The sequence goes on from JAEZID010000053.1 coordinate 28,063, forward strand.
GGAGGTTGGTGGGGGTGGGGTGCGGCGGCATGGGGTGTGTTCCTGGCCTTGGTTTCTGCATATATTCCTATCATAGGAGTTGCAGAATCGGCAAGGCAGGACGCCGTCGGGCAGAATGAAGAAAGTTTGCCCCTCACCCGCCCCGCTCGCGCGGGGCAACCCTCTCCCACAGGGAGAGGGTTCGTGCTGCGCACGAGCCCCCTCACCCTAACCCTCTCCCCGGAGGGGAGAGGGGACACCGAATGGGGGGAGCCGTGAATAAAAAAGCCGGGGACCCGAAGGCGCCCCGGCTTTTGCGTGGAGTGGGGTGCGCTTACCCCTCGATGCGCCCGAAGTCGGCGACCGTGTTGAGCGTGCTGCGGATCTGGCTGAGCAGGCGCAGGCGGTTGGCGCGGAGGTCCGCGTCGTCGGCGTTCACCGTCACCTTGTCGAAGAAGGCGTCCACCGGGCCGCGCAGGCGGGCGAGCGCTGCCATGGTGCCGGTGAAGTCCTCGGCGGCGAGGAGGGGCTTGGCGGTCTCGGCGGCGTCGGTCAGGGCGCCGTAGAGATCCTTTTCCTCGGCCAGCGTCAGCAGGGCGGCGTCGACCGGCTGGTCGTAGGTCTTGCCGTCCTTCTTCTCCTCGATGCGGACGATGTTGCTGGCGCGCTTGTAGGCGGCCAGCAGGTTCGCGCCCTCGTCGGAGCCGACGAACGCCTGCAACGCCGTCACGCGGGCGAGCAGGCGCACGAGGTCGTCTTCGCCGCCGAGCGCGAACACGGCGTCGATCAGATCGTGGCGAACGCCCTGGTCGCGCAGCGTGACCTTCAGCCGGTCGGCGAAGAAGGCCATGAGGTCGGACGACACCGTGTCGGCGGCGGCGAAGCCGTTGACGCCATAGGCACCGTGCGCGGCCTTGAAGACCTGGGACAGGTTCAGGCGCAGGCCGTTTTCCAGGATCAGGCGGATGATGCCCAGAGCGGCGCGGCGCAGCGCGTAGGGATCCTTGGAGCCCGTGGGCTTCTCGTCGATGGCGAAGAAGCCGACCAGCGTGTCGATCTTGTCGGCCAGGGCGACGGCGACGGACACCGGCGCGGTCGGGCAGCGGTCGGAGGGGCCCAGCGGCTTGTAATGCTCGGCGATGGCCTCGGCCACCGCCGGGCTCTCGCCCTCGCCCAGCGCGTAGTAGCGGCCCATGATTCCCTGGACCTCGGGGAACTCGCCCACCACGCCGGACAGCAGGTCGGCCTTGGCGAGAAGCGCGGCGCGGCTGGCCGCCTCGGCGTCGGCGCCGATGGCCCGGGCCAGTTCGGCGGCCAGCAGCCGGACGCGCGCCACCTTGTCGGCGACGGTGCCGAGTCGCGCGTGGAAGGTGATGTCCTTGAGCGCCGGGACGCGCTCCTCCAGCTTGACCTTGCGGTCCTGGTCCCAGAAGAACTTGGCGTCCGACAGGCGGGCGCGCAGGACGCGCTCGTTGCCGGCGACCACCGCCTTGCCGCCGTCGGCCGTCACCGTGTTGGCGACCACCACGAATCGCGGCGCCATCGCCCCCTCGCCGTCGAGCAGCGCGAAGTATTTCTGGTGGGTGCGCATGGAGGTGATCAGGACCTCCGGCGGCACGTCCATGAAGCTCTCGTCGATGCTGCCGACCAGGACCACCGGCCACTCCACGAGGCCGGCGACCTCCTCCAGAAGGCCGTCGTCGGGGGAGAGGGTCAGGCCCTCCCGCGCCGCCAGCGCCTCGGCGTCGGCCTTGATCCGGGCCTTGCGCTCCTCGCGGTCGAGGATGACGTGGGCGGCGCGCAGCTTGTCCCTGTAGTCGGCGAAGCCTTCGACGGTGAAGGCGTCCGGGGCCAGGAAGCGGTGGCCGCGCGTGCTGTTGGCGAAGGCGATCCGGCCTTGGGCGCCGCCCAGATCGAAGCCCCCCTCCAACGGCCGGCCGCCGAAGACCGCGATGATGGAATGCAGCGGGCGGACCCAGCGCACGCTGCTGGAGCCCCAGCGCATGGACTTGGGCCAGGGGAACTCCGTCAGCACCGCGGGGATGATCTCGGACAGGACGTCGGCGGTGGCGCGGCCCTTCCGGTGCGAGACCGCGAAGAGGAAGACGCCCTTGCCGGTGTCGCGCTGCTCGCACTGGTCCAGGCTGGTCAGGCCGGCGGACTTCAGGAAGCCCTGCACCGCCGCCTCGGGCGCGCCGACGCGGGGACCCTTCTTCTCCTCGGTCACGTCGGCGGTGCGCTCGGGCAGCCCCTCCACCACCAGCGCCAGGCGGCGCGGGGTGACGTGGGCGGCGGCGGCGGTGAAGGCCAGGCCGTTGGCGGCCAGCCGCTCGGTCACCAGCCGCTTGAGGTCGTCGGCCGCGCGCGCCTGCATACGGGCGGGGATCTCCTCGCAGAAGAATTCGAGGAGGAGTTCGGAGGTCTTGTTCTCGGGCATGGCGTTACTTGGCTCCCGTCCACGCCTCGCAGCAGGCCTTCGCCAGCGCGCGCACGCGGCCGATGTAGGCGGCCCGCTCCACGACGCTGATGACGCCGCGCGCGTCCAGCAGGTTGAAGAGGTGCGAGGCCTTGATGCACTGGTCGTAGGCCGGCAGGGCGACGCCCCGGGCGATCAGCGCCTGGCATTCGGCCTCGGCGTCCTTGAAGTGCTGGAGCAGCATGTCGGTGTTGGCGTGCTCGAAATTGTGTGCCGAATATTCGCGCTCGGCGCGCAGGAAGACGTCGCCGTAGGTCACCCCCTGGCCGTTGAAGTCCAGGTCGTAGACGTTCTCCACCCCCTGCACGTACATGGCCAGCCGCTCCAGCCCGTAGGTCAGCTCGACCGCCACGGGGTCGCACTCGATGCCGCCGACCTGCTGGAAATAGGTGTATTGCGTGACCTCCATGCCGTCGCACCACACCTCCCAGCCCAGGCCCCAGGCGCCCAGCGTCGGGCTCTCCCAGTCGTCCTCGACGAAGCGGATGTCGTGGAGGGCGGGGTCGATGCCCAGCACCCTCAGGCTCTCCAGATACAGCTCCTGCGCGTTGGCGGGCGAGGGCTTGAGGATCACCTGATACTGGTAATAGTGCTGGAGCCGGTTCGGATTCTCGCCGTAGCGGCCGTCCTTCGGCCGGCGGGAGGGCTGCACGTAAGCGGCCTTCCAGGGATCCGGCCCCAGCGCGCGCAGGGTCGTCGCCGGGTGGAAGGTGCCCGCACCAACCTCCATGTCGTAGGGCTGGAGGATGACGCAGCCCTGCTCCGACCAGAACTGGTGAAGCTTGAGGATGAGGGCCTGGAAGGACAGGCCGCGGCTGTCTTTGGAATTCCCGCTGTCCTTGGAATTCCCGGTCGGGGAGGCCATCGGCGGTCACGTTCACGTATGGTTGGATCGCGCCGCACGATACGCGGCGGGTCCTGCGGAATCAAGCGCGCGCCCCGGCCCGCGGCATGGTGCCTCCGGCCCGGTGCCGCGCCTTCAGCGCCCGTAAGGGCAGCCCGGCCGGCCGCAGGACACCGCCGAGCGCGGCGCCACGTAGGCCCCGCATTCCGGGCATTTCTCCATGTCCTCGGCACCCACGCGCGGGGCCGGGCCGGCGGCGGAGGCGCCGCGGCCCCGGTCGGGCCGGCCCTCGCGCAGGTGATCGCGCCCGACCGCCCCGACGCGGGCGTACCAGCGCCAGCCGAACCACAGGACGCCGATCAGCAGCGCCAGCAGCAGAATCTTCGAAAAACTGAGCATGCCGCAGGATGAGGGGTGGGGGGCGGGATGGTCAAGGCCGCTCGCGCCGGCCTGGAGTTTCGTGCGTTTAATCTGAAACGCACGAAACTCCAGGCCCTTGTTTTGCGAGCGGATTCACGCTTCAAATCGATTCCGATTTTACGCGATCCGCTCTAAAGACCGTAGCGCGACCACAGGGCGCGCTCCTCGACGGCGGCCAGCGCGGCGGCAGGCAGGTCGGCGGCCAGACCGCCGGCCAGGCCGCCGACCGGATCGCCGACCGGATCGCCGACGCGCAGGCCGACCCGGCGGAACCAGCGCCGGTCCTCCTGGATCACGCGCAGCCGCAGCTTCTCGCCGAACCGGCCGCGCAGCACCGTGCGCAGGTCGCCGAGTCCGTCGATGAGGCCCAGCTCCAGCGCCTTGCGCCCGGCCCAGAAGGCGCCGGAGAACAGCAGCTCGTCCGGGCCGTTCAGTCGGGCGCCGCGGCGGGCGCGGACCATCGCCTTGAAGGCGTCGTGGATGTCGGTCTGGATGGACTTCAGATGCTCCACCCCGTCCTCCCGCTCCGGCGAGAAGGGGTCGAGCAGGACCTTCTTGTCGCCGGCCGTGTAGAGCCGCCGCTCGATGCCGTAGCGCTGGATGAACTCGTGGGCGCCGAATCCCGAGGAGACCACGCCGATGGAGCCGAGGATGGAGCTTTCGTCGGCCCAGATCTCGTCCGCCGCGCAGGCCAGCCAGTAGCCGCCGGACGCCGCCGCATCCTCGCAGAAGGCGAAGACCGGCACCTCCTTCTCGGTCGCCAGGTCACGGATCCGCTTGGCGATCAGCGCCGACTGCACCGGCGAGCCGCCCGGCGAGTTGACGATCAGCGCCACCGCCGCCTGCTTGCCCGGGGCGAAGGCGCGCTCCAGCAGAGGCGCGGTGCCGGCCAGGGTCAGCCCGTGGCGCAGCGGCCCGAGCTGGCCGATGACCCCGCTCAACCGCAGGACGGAAACCACCGGCCCGGCGTTGCGCCAGGGGCCGAAGGGAAGCTTGGCGAGAAGGTCGTGCATGCTCATCGCCGCAGGACATGGGGACGCCGGCGCCGCTTTCAAAGCTCCAGCGGCGCGGCGTCGCGCAGGATGCGCTCGGCCGCCGCGGTGTAGCCGCCGCCGGGGTCGTGCAGGACCAGCCCCGCCGTCAGCCGGGCGGGCGCCCGGCCGCCCTTGCGCGCGGCCAGCAGGATCCGCCGGGCCTCGCGGCCCGGGGCGGGCCACAGCGGGACCAGCACCAGCGCGCCGAAGGGGCCATGCAGGGCGGCCAGGATCTCGTCCAGCCGGTCGGCCCGGTGCACCAGCGTCAAAACGCCGCGGGGCTTCAGCATGGCGGCGGCGAAGCGGACCCAGTCGGGGAAGGCCGCCGCTCCCTCGACGTTGGCGGCGGCCTTCCACGGATCCGGGGGCGGGCTGGCGGCGCCGGCCCGCAGGTAGGGCGGGTTCATCATCACCCGGTCGAAACCGCCGGGAACCAGCGCGGCGGGCGGGGCCAGCAGGTCGCCGTCGAGGATCGTCACCCGCCCTTCCGCCCCGTTGAGGGCGACGCTGCGGCGGGCCAGCGCGGCGGCCTCCGCGCGGCGTTCCAGGCCGACGACGGCGGCGCCGGGGACGCGCGCGGCCAGGCACAGGGCGGCGG
>JAEZID010000287.1 GCA_023416195.1 Pseudomonadota bacterium
CGGGTGAACGTGCCATCCGTCCGCATGGTGGCGGCGGGGGAGGAGGAGGGCGCGGAGGAGAATTTCCATCGCTGGTGCCTGGAGCGCGGCGTGCTGGAGGCCGATCCGGCGGGCTGGTCGGAGGGCCTTCACTACCCCGCGCGGTCGGAATTCGGGCGCTACCTCGACGAACGGCTGCGGTCGCTGTTCGCAGCGGCCGGACCGGTGCGGGTGACCCACCGCCACGACCGGGCGATCGCCGCCCATCGCCGTGGGACGGCCGATGGAGCGGGCTTTGTGGTGGAACTGGCCGGCGGCACGGCGACGGAGGCCGATGCGCTCGTCCTGTGCACCGGAAACCCGCCCCCCGAACTGCCAGGCGTGCTGGCGGCGCTGGGCGGGCACCCGCGGGTCGTCGCCGATCCCTGGGCGCCGGGCGCCCTGGACGGCGTCGCGCGGGACGACCGGGTGCTCATCGTCGGCACCGGCCTGACCATGGGGGACGTGGTGTCGACGCTGCTCGGCCGCGGCCATCGTGGGTCGTTGACCGCCCTGTCGCGCCACGGGCTGGTGCCGCGCCCGCGCCCGGCCCAGGCCACGTCCTGGACCGACTTCACCGCCGATCCGTCCACCCGCGTCTGCGACCTGCTGCGCCGCGTGCGCGCCGCGGTCGCCGCCGCCCGGCGGGCGGGCCGGCCCTGGACCGACGTGCTGGAAAGCGTGCGTCTTCAGAATGGAGCGCTGTGGTCCGCCTTGCCGCTCGACGAGCGGCGGCGGTTCCAGCGCCATCTTCGGGTCTGGTGGGATGTCCACCGCTTCCAGGCGGCCCCGCAGGTCGCCTGTCTGGTGGAGGAAGCGCAGACGGACGGACGCCTCGCCGTGCTGGCTGGCCGGCTGGTCGCGGCAAGCGCCGAGGAGAACGGGTTGGGCGACGGGTTGTGGGTCGTCCACCGGCCGCGTGGCGGGGATGGTCTGGTCGGGCGGGGCTACGATGCCCTGGTGAATTGCACCGGTGCCGGGCACGGCGCCTCCTTCCGCCGCAACGCGCTGCTGGCCGGCTTGGCCGCCCAGGGACTGATCCGGCCAGACCGGCTCGGTCTGGGTGTCGAGGTCGATGAACACGGCCGGGCGCTCGACGCCGTCGGGCGGCCGGTTCCCGGCCTGTTCGTCGTCGGGCCGCCGACCCGCGGCAGCCTGGGCGAGGTGGTCGGCGCGTCGGAAATTGTTCCTCGTGCGCTGGCCGTCGCCGAGACACTGATCCACGAGCTACGGCGGGTCGGGAATTCCGCCGTGCTCAACGGCGATGGTCGACCCGCCGCGACAGCCATTCGCCGCCGAACTGCACCGACGTCACCAGCGCTATCAGGATCACGATGATCTCGAACAGCACCTGGGTCTCGTAGCGTTCGTAACCGTAACGGATGGCGAGGTCGCCCAAGCCCCCGGCCCCGACCGCGCCGGCCATCGCCGAGGCGTTGATCATGGCGATCACGCAGACCGTCATGCCGCCGATCAGACCGGGCAGCGCCTCGGGCAGTATCACGTGGCGGACGATGTGCCAGCGGCGGAAGCCCATGGCGTGGGCCGCCTCGATCAGCCCGTTGTCGACCTCGTTCAGGCTGACCTGGGCCACGCGGGTGTAGAAGGCGACCAGGTGGATGCTGAGCGGCACGATCGCCGCCCAGATGCCGAGCGTCGTGCCGACGAGCAGCCGGGTGAAGGGCAGCAACGCTACCAGCAGGATGATGAAGGGGACCGCCCGGAAGACGTTGACCACCACCGACAGGCCCTTGTTGAGGCGCGGCTGCGGATAGAGGCCGCCGGGGGCGGTGGCGACCAGCAGAAGGGCCAGGGTAAGGCCGCTTGCGATGGCGATGGTGACGGACACGCCGACCATCGTCAGGGTCTCGCCGAAAGCGCGCAGATAGCGGTCAAACATCGTCGGCGACATAGCCGAGAACCTTCCAGGAATCGGGGGAGAAGCGGGAACCGGCGGCCGAGCGCATCGTCGCCACCGGGACGGCGATCAGAAGATCGCCCTGGGCATGGCCCTGGATGCGGTCGATGCCGCCGTGCAGCAGCTTGGCGTCGGGGGCGAGCGCCAGCAGACTGGCCAGCGCGATGCCTTCCGGGTGGCTTTCGCCGGTGAAGCGCAGCGACAGCACCGCCTGCCCGCCGCCATGCTTCGGCGGGTCCGGCTGCAGCCGGCGGGCGATGTCGTCGGGCAGCCCGTGCCGCAGCGGGCGCAGCAGGGCGCGGGTGGCGTCGCCCTGCGGCGTGCCGAACACCGACCAGACCGGCCCATGCTCGACCCTGTGACCGCGGTCCAGCACCAGCACCTCGTCGCAGATCGCCCGGATCACCGCCATGTCGTGGGTGATCAGCACGATGGTCAGCCCCAGCTTGGCGTTGATGTCGCGCAGCAGGGCGAGGATGGCGTGGGTGGTCTCGGGATCGAGGGCCGAGGTCGCCTCGTCGCACAGCAGGATTTCCGGCCGGTGGACCAGCGCGCGGGCGATGCCGACACGCTGCTTCTGCCCGCCCGACAGCTTGGACGGATAGACGTCGGCCTTGTCGGCCAGCCCGACCAGATCCAACAGCTCGTCCACCCGCCCGCGGACCTCGGCCGGACCGATGCCGGCAACTTTCAGCGGCAGCCCGACATTCTCCCGCACCGTCTTGGCCGACAGCAGGTTGAAATGCTGGAAGATCATGCCGATGCGGCGGCGCAGGCGGACGAGATCCTCCTCGTCCAGCCCGCCGACGTCGACGCCGTCGACCAGCACCCGGCCGCCGCTCGGCCGTTCCAACATGTTGATCGCCCGCAGCAGGGTCGACTTCCCGGCGCCGGAGCGGCCGATGATGCCGAAGACTCCGCCGCGCGGGATGGCGAAGGACACCGCGTGCAGCGCCTCCACCCCGCCGGCATAGGTCTTGCGCACGCCGTCGAACAGGATGTGGGGCGAGGACGGGTCGCTTGCGGCGGTCGGGACCGGATCGGCGGCTACCCTGCGCGCGGCGGGGCGTTTCCACAGCATCGCTGTTGTTACCTTTCCTGTCGGAGGGAGCGGGTCATGCGGCGACGGCCCCTCAAAAAGCGGGGATCAGGATGCCGGCCAGCTCTTTCTCGATGTGGGCGCGGACCTCGGGGGATTGGAAGGACTCGACCAGCGGCTTGACCCAGGGCGCATCCTTGTCCTGCTCGCGCACCACGATGACGTTGACGTTGGGGTTGTTCTCGCGCTTCTCCTGGGCGATGCCGTCGCGCGCGGCGTTCAACCCGACCTGCGAGCCGAAGCTGGAGATGATCGCCGCGGCGTCCAGGTCCTGGTAGGAGCGCGCCAGCACCACCGATTTTACTTCGACGATCTCCAGCTTGCGCGGGTTCTCGGCGATGTCGGCCAGGGTGGCGGTCTGGTTGAAGGCGTCGAAGCCGTCGCGCAGGCGCAGCAGCCCTTCGTCGCGCAGCACGATCAGGGCGCGGCTTTCGTTGCTGGGATCGTCGGGGACGCCGACCTTCGCACCGTTGGGCAGATCCTTCAGCGACTTGTACGTCTTGGAATAGAAGGCGATGGGCGACAGGTAGGTGTTGCCGACGACGGCCAGCTTGTAGCCCCGCTGGGCGATCTGGTCGCGCAGGAAGGGGATGTGCTGGAAGGCGTTGGCCTGCAGGTCGCCGGTGTTCAGCGCCTCATTAGGGCTGAGGGTGCCGGCCATCACCACCGGCTCGATCTCCAGCCCGCGCGTCTTGGCGACCTTGGTGACGATCTCCCAGATCGGCTCGCTGATGCCGCCGCGGATGCCGACCTTCAGATGGACGGGATCCGCCGCCGAGGCCGTGCCGGCGGAGAGAACGGCGCCCAGGACGAGGCCCAGGACGGCACCGGTGGACAGGGCGCGCGCGACGCGCCCGAAAGAACGACCCATCATGGTGCAGGTTGCTCCGGATTCTTGGTTGGTCGGATGGTTGTTTCGGACGCGGTCAGGCACCGGTTGCCTCTCGGAAAGGGGCGTTCGGGGGGCGGCGCGTCTGGGTCACGGCGTCAAGCGCCTGGAGTATGTCCTCGCGGATGTCCGGCAGGTTCTCCAGCCCGATGGACAGGCGGATCAGCCCGTCGCCGATGCCGTGGCGGGCGCGCTCCTCGGCGCTGTAGGTGGCGTGGGTCATGCTGGCAGGATGCTGCACCAGGGTTTCCGCGTCGCCCAGGCTGACCGCGCGGGTGGCCAGGACCAGCCGGTTCATGAAGCGGATGCCGGCCTCCAGCCCACCGTCGAGTTCGCACGAGACCAGCCCGCCGAAACCGCTCATCTGGCGGCGGGCGACGGCGTGACCGGGCGAATCGGGCAGCCCGGGATAATCGACGCGGCGCACCGCGGGATGGGCGGCCAGCAGGGTGGCCACGGCGGCGGCCGACGCGCTGTGCCGCTCCACGCGCAGTTCCAGCGTCTTCAGGCCGCGCAGCAGCAAGAAGGCGGTCAGCGGCGCGATGGTGGCACCGGTCAGGTAGCGCAAGCCGTTGCCGCGGATGCGGTCGATGATCGCCTTCGGTCCCACCACCACGCCGGCGATCAGGTCGCCGTGACCGCCGAGGAACTTGGTCGCCGAATGGACCACCAGATCGGCGCCATGCTCGATCGGCCGCTGCAGGACCGGGGTGGCGAAAGTGTTGTCGACCATCACCAGGGCCCCGGCCGCATGGGCCTGCGCGCTCACCGCGGCGATGTCGATCACACGCAGGTTCGGGTTGGCCGGCGTCTCGAAATAGACCAGTGCCGGGCGCAGGGCCAGGGCACGGGCGAGATCGTCGGGGTCGGTGAAGTCGGCGACCTCCACCCGGATGCCGAAGCGGGTCAGCCCGCGGGTGAACAGGGCGTAGCTGTTGCCGTAGAGGGTGTGGTCGATCACCACGCGATCGCCGGCCGACAGCAGCGTCCACAGCGTGGCGGAAATCGCCGCCATGCCCGACGCGACGGCCAGACCGCCCTCCGCCCCTTCCAGGTCGGCGATTCGGGCTTCCAGCACCGCCTGGGTCGGGTTCTTGGTGCGGCCATAGATGTAGCCGTCCTTCTCGCCACGGAACAGCGCGGCACCGTCCTCCACCGTTTCGAAGGCGTAGGTCGAGGTCATGAAGACCGGCGGGGTCAGCGCGCCCTGCGCGCTCGCCGGCTCATAGCCGAGATGGATGGCGCGGGTGGACAGACCGCTCCACCGGCCGCGGTTCGACGGATGATCGCTCATGGATGGATATCCGAAGCCTGTGCAGTTTCGTTTGTTAAATTCCTGTATAAACAGACTTGCACGATAGGAAAATAAGAGCAACTGTGAAATCGGGATTTTTTCTTCGGAAAAGGCGATAGAAAATGGTGAATTCGGTGTTCCGCGGCACGCGTACGTCGGTGTTCGAGACGATGTCGCGGCTGGCTGCCGAGCATGGCGCGATCAATCTCGGGCAGGGCTTCCCCGAAGGGATCGAGGCGACGGAGGTGATTGAGGCGGCGGAACGGGCCTTGCGCAGCGGTCCCCACCAGTATCCGCCGACCCTGGGCCTGCCGGCCCTGCGCCAGGCGGTGGCCGAGGCGAACCGCCGCTTCTGGAACATCGACGCCGATTGGGCCACCGAGGTGCTAGTCACCTCCGGCGCGACCGAAGCGCTGGCCGACTGCTTCTTCGGTCTTCTGGAGCCGGGCGACGAGGTGCTGGTCTTCCAGCCGGCTTATGATTGCTACGGCGTCCTGCTGCGCCGAGCCGGCGCGGTCCCTGTGCCGATCCGGCTGGAGCCGCCGCATTGGGAGCTGCCGCGCCAGCGCATCCTCGACGCCATCACGCCGCGGACGCGGGCGATCCTGCTGAACACGCCGATGAACCCGAACGGCAAGATCTTCAGCCTGGAAGAGCTGGGTTTCCTGGCCGGGCTTCTGGAGCGGCACGGCCTGATCGCGATCTGCGACGAAGTCTACGAGCATCTGACTTTCGACGGACGCGCCCATGTTCCGCTCTACACGCTGCCCGAAGCCCAGGGCCGCTGCCTGCGCATCGGTTCGGCGGGCAAAACCTTCTCAGTCACCGGTTGGAAGGTCGGCTACGTCACCGCGCCCGCGGCTTTGCTGGATCCGGTCGCCCGCGCCCACCAGTATCTGACCTTCGCCACGCCGCCCCATCTCCAGGCCGCGGTCGCTTTCGGGCTTGGGCTGGAGGACTCCTATTTCCACGGCTTGCAGGCGACCTTGCAGCACAATCGCGACCAACTCGCCGACGGGCTGCGTGAACTCGGCTTCAGCGTGCTCGATTGTGGCGCCACCTATTTCCTGTGTGTGGAGATCGGCGGACTCGACCACGATGGCGATGATTTCGCCTTCTGCCGCCGTCTGGTTGCCGAATCCGGTGTCGCCGCCGTGCCGGTCAGCAGCTTCTACGCGGAGCGCGACATGACCTCGCTGATCCGCCTGTGCTTTGCCAAGCGGCTGCCGCTTCTGCATGACGCGCTGGAGCGGCTCGCCGATTGGCGGAACCGCGACGGAAGAACCTGACGACCAATTAAACAAATTATATAAGTTATATAAAAATCTAAAACACTATCTTTACAGTAGGAAAGAAGCATGAATATGCTCTGCCCATATGGTGATTACAGGTCACCGCCAACGATCCGAATGAGGAGACATCAGGCATGCCGTTCCGTCCGTTGCACGACCGCGTCGTCGTCCGCCGTGTGGCGCAGGAGGAGAAGTCGAAGGGCGGGATCATCATCCCCGACACCGCCAAGGAGAAGCCGCAGGAGGCCGAGGTGATCGCCGTCGGTCCCGGCGTGCGCGACGACCAGGGCCGCGTCCACCCGCTCGACGTAAAGGTTGGCGACCGCGTGGTCTTCGGCAAATGGTCGGGCACCGAGATCAAGGTGCAGGGCGAGGATCTGCTGGTCATTAAGGAAGCCGACATCATCGGCGTGGTCGAGCCCGCCTGACGGCGGGCCGTCCGACCGCTTCCGCTCGAACCCATCCGAAAAAGACTTCGAAAATAGGGACATCACCATGGCCGCCAAGGACGTCAAGTTTTCCGCCGAGGCCCGCGACCGCATCCTGCGCGGCGTCGACACCCTCGCCAATGCCGTGAAGGTCACGCTGGGTCCCAAGGGCCGCAACGTCGTGATCGAGAAGTCGTTCGGCGCGCCCCGCATCACCAAGGACGGCGTCTCGGTCGCCAAGGAGATCGAGCTGGCCGACCGGTTCGAGAATCTCGGCGCGCAGCTGGTGCGCGAGGTCGCGTCGAAGACCGCCGATCTGGCCGGCGACGGCACTACCACCGCCACCGTGCTTGCACAGGCCATCGTCCGCGAAGGCGCCAAGGCCGTCGCCGCCGGGCTGAACCCGCTGGACCTCAAGCGCGGCATCGACCGCGCGGTCGCCGCGGTGATCGCCGA
>JAEZID010000067.1 GCA_023416195.1 Pseudomonadota bacterium
TGGCTGCTGCGCTACGTCCACGCCAACGGCGCGTCGATGTTCTTCATCGCCGTCTACATCCACATGTTCCGCGGCCTGTACTACGGTTCCTACAAGGCCCCGCGTGAGATCCTGTGGATCCTCGGCGTGTTCATCCTGCTGGCCATGATGGCGACCGCCTTCATGGGCTACGTGCTGCCGTGGGGCCAGATGAGCTTCTGGGGCGCCACCGTCATCACGAACCTGTTCTCGGCCTTCCCGATCGTCGGCGACCCGATCGTGACCTGGCTGTGGGGCGGCTTCTCGGTCGACAACCCGACGCTGAACCGCTTCTTCGCGCTGCACTTCCTGCTGCCGTTCGTGCTGCTGGGTCTGGTGATCCTGCACACCGCCGCGCTGCACGTGTCCGGCTCGAACAACCCGCTGGGCATCGACCCGAAGGGCCCGCAGGACACCGTGCCGTTCAACCCGTACGTCACGCTGAAGGACGGCTTCGCGGTCGTCGTGTTCCTGATCTTCTACGCGGCCTTCGTGTTCTTCGCGCCGAACTACCTCGGCCACCCGGACAACTACATCCCGGCCAACCCGCTGGTCACCCCGGCGCACATCGTTCCGGAATGGTACTTCCTGCCGTTCTACGCGATCCTGCGCGCGATCCCGGACAAGCTGGGCGGCGTGCTGGCCATGTTCGGCGCCATCGCGGTCCTGGCGGTCCTGCCGTGGCTCGACACCTCCAAGGTGCGCAGCTGCAAGTTCCGTCCGATCTACCGGCAGTTCTTCTGGATCCTCGCCATCGACGCCCTGGTGCTCGGCTATGCCGGCGCCATGCCCGCCGAAGGCGTGTGGCTGCTGATCGCCCGCATCGGCACCGCCTACTACTTCTTCCACTTCCTGGTCCTGCTGCCGCTGCTGGGCAAGCTGGAGCGCCCGCTGCCGCTCCCGGCCAGCATCAGCGAACCCGTTCTGAAGGGCGGTGGCCGCGTTGCCGCCGGCGCCCATGCCAAGCCCATGGAGAAGGCCTAATGCGCTCTCTGAAGACTGCAATCCTCTCGGCGGCCTTCGCCCTGGGTCTCGCCGGCGCCGCGCAGGCGTCGGAGGCGGTGCACATCCCGCAGCAGAGCTGGCCGCACAGCGGCGTGTTCGGCACCATCGACAAGGCGTCGGCGCAGCGCGGCTTCCAGATCTTCAAGGAAGTCTGCGCGTCCTGCCACTCGGCGAAGCTGGTCCCGATCCGCACCCTGGCGGGCATCGGCTTCAACGAGGACGAGCTGAAGGCGCTGGCCGCCGGCTATGAGGTCCAGGCCGGTCCGAACGATTCGGGCGAGATGTTCATGCGCCCGGCCGTCCCGGCCGACCGCTTCCCGTCGCCGTTCCCCAACGACAACGCGGCGCGCGCGGCGAACAACGGCGCCCTGCCGCCGGACCTGTCGCTGATCGCCAAGGCCCGCGTCGGCGGCGAGGACTATCTGTACGCCTTCCTGACCGGCTTCGAGGACAACCCGCCGGAAGGCGTGAACCTGATGCCGGGCATGAACTACAACAAGTACTTCCCGGGCCATCAGGTCGGCATGCCGAACATCCTTCAGCCGGACGGCGTGACCTACGCCGACGGCACGAAGGCCACGGTCGAGCAGCAGGCCAAGGACGTGGCCACCTTCCTGACCTTCATCGCCGAGCCGCACCTGGATGCGCGCAAGCAGATGGGCGTCAAGGTGATCCTGTTCCTGCTGGTGCTGGCCGGTCTGATGTACGCGTCCAAGCGCAAGCTGTGGGCGGGCCTGCACTGATCCCGGCTTCCGCCGAAGGATCATTTAGGACTGGACAGGGCGCCTTCGGGCGCCCTGTTCTGTTATGGGCACCAATTCGCAAGAGGCTGGCATGGTGGACAAGCTGATCGACGAGATCGTGGACTTCTGGTTCGACGACGCGATGAAGCCCTACTGGTTCCGGAAATCCGACAGCTTCGACCGCACGGTGCGGGACACGCTGCTGCCCCATCACGAGAAGGCGGCGGCCGGCGCGTACGACCACTGGAAGGACGACGTGGACGGCTGCATCGCCCTGTGCATCCTGCTGGATCAGGTGCCGCGCAACGTCTTTCGGGGCGACCCGCGGGCCTTCGCGACCGACGGGAAGGCCCGCGCCGTGGCCCGTCACGCCGTCGAGCAGGGCTTCGACCTGGAATGCAACGCCGACGAAAAGGTCTTCCTCTATCTGCCCTTCGAGCATCATGAGGATCGGGAGAGCCAGGAGCTTTCCTGCACCCTCTGCCGGGAGCGGATCGGCGATCCGGAAATCGTCCGTTATGCCGAGCGGCACCGCGACATCATCGAGCGGTTCGGCCGCTTTCCCCACCGCAACGCCGTCCTCGGCCGCGCCAGCACGCCCGAGGAAATCGCGTTCCTCAGGGAGCCGGATTCGTCGTTCTGACCCGGCCGGTCACGTCCGGAGCATCCAGCCAACCGGCCAGCGCCGCCAGCAGGTCAGCGCGGCGCACCGGTTTCACGACATGCTCGTTCATGCCGGCGGCGAGGCTGCGGGCGCGGTCCTCCGGGAACCCGTGGGCGGTGACGGCGATGATTGGAACGCGTCCGCGCGGGTTGGACAAGGGCGGGTCGGACATGGCCCGAATCCGCCGGGTCGCGGTCAGCCCGTCCATGTCGGGCATCGACACGTCCATCAGCACGGCGTCGAAGGGAATCGCGGCGTTGGCGACGGCGTGAATGGCTTCGACGCCACCCGTGGCCGCCTCCACCGAAAAGCCGACCTTGCACAGGAGGGCCGTGATCAGGGCGCGGTTGGTCGCGCTGTCGTCCACCACCAGCAGACGACCGCCCCGCGCGCGCGCCCATCGGGCCAGCCGCTCGTCCATCGATGGGGCCGCGGTCGGGTCGGGCGGTGGGGTGCCTTGCGGCTGCGGGTGCAACATGTCGCCGTCCACGGCTGCTTTTGGCAATTTGCAACGCAGTTTGCGGCCGGCCCGGCGTGAAAGCCTTGACTCTCCGTCGAGCGGGCCGCTTGAGATGCTTCGTTAGCAAACGATAGGCCAAGACGGGGCTCGGCAGAGCCGCGCGCGATGACGTATGGTCGCGCGTGAGATCAGGGGAAAAGGGTGCGGAGGACTGTCATGGGCGTTGTCGACCGGATCTGGACGGCCTTCGCGGCTCTGAACGGCGCGGTGGCGGTGGGGGCGGGAGCCTACGCCAGCCACGGGCTGGCCGGCGATCCGCGCGCGCAGGAGCTGTTTCGTCTCGCCGGGCAGTACCAGATGTGGCACGCGCTGGCCTTGGTCGCCCTGGTCGTGCTGGTTCGGCGCGCGGGCGGCGCGGCGCTGGTGGCGGTCCGTCTGGCCGGCTGGCTGTTCGTCGCGGGCATCCTGCTGTTCAGCGGGACGCTCTACACGCTCGCCACGACCGGGCCGCTGCCCGTGGGCATGACGGCGCCGCTCGGCGGTTCCGCCTTCATGCTGGGCTGGGTCGTTCTGGCGGTGGCGGCGCTGGTGTTCGGCCACCGCTTTTTCGAGGAGCGGTGAGGGCTTACGCCGACGCGTTGGTGGATGCGGGCGCGGGCGTCGAGGCGCCCTCGTCCTTGCGGGCGTTGGGGGCGCAGAACAGGTTGTGCAGGGTGGCCATGACGGTCTGCGCCTCGTGCCCGTTCAGCGAATAGTAGATGTTCTGGGCGGAGCGGCGGGTGCGCACCAGCTTGTCCCGGCGCAGGCGGGCGAGGTGCTGCGACAGCGCCGACTGGCTGAGATCGACCAGCTCCTCCAACTCGCCCACGGATTTTTCGCCTTCGGTCAGGTAGCAGAGGATGAGCAGGCGGCGTTCGTTGCTCATGGCTTTCAGCAACGTGCTGGCCCGGCGCGCGTTGCTTTGCAGGTCGGCGATGTTCATCAAGTCTACCATGGCTGTCGGCACCAACCCCGTCCGCACGCGAACGCAGCGTCCGTGATATATCATTCGTGCTCAATGATATGGAAGGGCTCGCCGGACTGTCTACCCGTGGAAGTCCCGTAGGCCCGGCGATGTCTCCGGTTCCGTCCAGGCTTGTCCCGACATCGTTGAGCGGGCCGGCGCGCGCCTTTAGGATCATCGCGCCAGCCCAGGATCGAAGGAGATTGCCACCATGACCGACCATCGCGCCGGCCATCACTTGGACGCCAAGGGGTTGCAGTGCCCGTTGCCGGTGCTGCGCGCGCGCAAGGCGCTGAAGGCGCTCGCCATCGGTGAGGTGCTGACGGTGGAGGCGACCGATCCCGGCGCCGTCAGGGACTTCCCGGCCTTTTGCGAGGCCACCGGCAACCGGCTGCGGTCCAGCGGGGAGGAGGCCGGCGTCTACCGCTTCGTCATCGAACGCGTGGTCTGAAGGGCGCGCGCCCGCCGCGAAAAAGGGGTGGTTGCGCGTGTCGCGGGGGATGTGACGTTAAGCCCCGGAATCAGCCTGTACTTTCATTAGCGATCCGGGAACAATAGCCGCAGGAAATGCCTCGTCCACCAACGAAAAACGACAGAAAAACATGCTCACCACCCTGTTCACCCACGCCGCCTGCCTGGACCACGACACAGGGCTGGGCCACCCGGAATGCGCGGACCGCCTGCGCGCCGTGCTGGCCGCTCTGGAGACGGAGGAGTTCTACCTCCTGGAGCGCCTGGAGGCACCGCGCGCCACCGTCGAGCAACTTGCCCGCGCCCATCCGAAGGAGCACATCGACCGCGTCCTGTCGGCGATTCCCGAGCATGAGCACGCCGGCATCGACGCCGACACGGTGGTCTCGCCGGGATCGGGCGAGGCGGCGCTGCGGGCGGCCGGGGCGGTGATCGCGGCGGTGGACGCGGTGGCGACCGGCCATTCGC
>JAEZID010000143.1 GCA_023416195.1 Pseudomonadota bacterium
GGCCTGATCCTGCTGTGGCGCCGCCTGCTGGCCGTGACGGTGGACGAGGATCTCGCCCGCGTCGAGGGCATGCCGGTCGAGGCGCTGCGGCTGGCCTTCATGCTGCTGATCGCGCTGGTGATCGCGGCGGCGATGAAGATCGTCGGTATCCTGCTGATCACCTCCCTTCTCATCATCCCGGCGGCCGCCGCGCGCCGCTTCGCCCGCACGCCGGAGATCATGGCGGTGCTGGCCTCCGTCATCGGCATGGCGGCGGTGCTGGGCGGCCTGTTCGCCTCGATGACCTGGGATCTGCCCGGCGGTCCGAGCATCGTGGTCGCGGCGGCGGCCCTGTTCCTGCTGAGCGCCGTAGTGCCGGCGCGAAACTGACCGGCCCCGTTGCCATCCCCGGTAGGACCACCTACAGTCGTTCTCCCAGGGAGACCAACCAAGAAGCACCGGACACCATGTCGGACCAGCGCCCCGCGCCCAGGGTTGGGCTGTTCGTCACCTGCCTCGTGGACGTGTTCCGGCCGACGGTCGGGTTCGCCGCGGTCAAGCTGCTGGAAGACGCCGGCTGCACGGTGGAGGTGCCGTCGGCGCAGACCTGCTGCGGCCAGCCGGCCTTCAATTCCGGCGACCGCAAGACGGCGACCGACCTCGCCCGCAACACCATCGCGGCGTTCGAGGGGTTCGATTACGTCGTGGTCCCCTCCGGCTCCTGCGGCGGGCAGATCAAGCACCATTACAAGGAACTGCTGGCCGACGATCCCGCCTGGGCCGCCCGCGCCCACCACCTGTCGGCGCGCACCTACGAGCTGGTCTCCTTCCTGACCGACGTGCTGGGCGTCACCAACGTCGAGGCGCGCTACGACGGCACCGTCACCTACCACGACAGCTGTTCGGGTCTGCGCGAGCTGGGCATCAAGGAACAGCCCCGCCGCCTGCTGAACTCGGTGGACGGGCTGACGATCAACGAACTGCCCGGCGCCGAGGTGTGCTGCGGCTTCGGCGGCACCTTTTGCGTCAAGTACCCGGACATCTCCAACCACATGGTCGAGGCGAAGATCGCCGACATCACGAAAACCGGCGCCGACACGCTGCTGGCCGGCGACATGGGCTGTTTGCTGAACATGGCCGGCAAGCTGAAGCGCGAGGGCTCTCCCATCCGCGTGCGTCACGTCGCCGAGGTGCTGGCCGGCGTCACCGGCGAGGCGCCCCCCATCGGCGACAAGACCTGAACGCGCGGAGGACCGGCCCCATGCACCCGACCACCCACGCCTTCCCCGAGAACGCCCGCAAGGCCCTCAGCGACGAGCGCCTGCAAAAGGTTCTCTCCACCGCCGGCACCGGCTTCGTCCAGAAGCGCAAGGCCGCCGCCGACCGCCTGCCGGAGTTCGAGGCGCTGCGCGACCAGGGCCGCGACCTGAAGAACCACGTTCTGGCCAACCTCGACACCTATCTGGAAGCCTTCGAGGCCAAGGTGACCGAGCAGGGCGGCCATGTTCACTGGTGCCGCACCGACCAGGAGGCGCGCGACGCCATCCTGGGCATCTGCCGCAAGGCGGAGGCCCGGACCGTCACCAAGGGCAAGTCGATGATCGCCGAGGAAATCGGCATCAACGATTACCTGGAAGCCAACGGCCTGATCCCCATCGAGACGGATCTGGGCGAATACATCATCCAGCTTCGCCACGAGCCGCCCAGCCACATCATCGCCCCGGCCATCCACCTGTCGAAGGAGGACGTGGCCGAGACCTTCCGCGACGCCCACACCGACCTCCCCCGCGACCGCCTGCTGGACGAACCGAAGGTCCTGATCGCCGAGGCGCGGCAGGTCCTGCGCCGCAAGTTCCAGGAGGCGGAGGTCGGCATCACCGGCGCCAACCTGATGATCGCGGAGACCGGCTCCACCATCATCGTGACCAACGAAGGCAACGGCGACTTGACGCAAATCCTGCCCCGGATTCACGTCGTCATCGCCACCATCGACAAGGTCGTCCCGACGCTGGAGGACGCGACCCTGGTGCTGCGCCTGCTGGCGCGTTCCGCGACGGGTCAGGAGGCGTCGGCCTACACCACCGTCTCCACCGGCCCGAAGCGCCCCGGCGACGTGGACGGGCCGGAGGAATTCCACGTCGTCCTGCTCGACAACGGCCGGTCGGCTCTGCTGGGGACCGAGTTCCAGGACGTTCTGCGCTGCATCCGCTGCGGCGCCTGCATGAACCACTGCCCGGTCTACGGGTCGGTCGGCGGGCACGCCTACGGCTGGGTCTATCCGGGGCCGATCGGGTCGGTCATGCAGCCCGCCCTGCTGGGCGTGAAGGAGGCCGGGCATTTGCCCAACGCCTCCACCTTCTGCGGGCGGTGCGAAGCGGTCTGCCCGATGCGCATCCCGCTGCCCAAGATGATGCGCCACTGGCGCGAGAAGGAGTTCGAGCAGGGCTTGCAGCCGGCGACCATGCGCCGGGGCCTCGGCGTCTGGGGCTGGTTCGCGCGCCGCCCGGCGCTCTACCACGCCGCGGCGCGCATGGCGGTGAAGGCGCTGGGCGCGCTCGGCCGCGGCAAAGGCGGCTTCGCCCGCCTGCCGCTCGCCGAAGGCTGGACCCGCCACCGCGACATGCCCGCGCCCGAGGGAAAGACCTTCCAGCAGCAGTGGGCGGAACGAAAAGGGAAGCGCTGACCATGGCCGACACCTCCTCCGCTCGCGCCCAGATCCTGGGCGGCATCCGCAAGGCGCTCGGTTCCGC
>JAEZID010000199.1 GCA_023416195.1 Pseudomonadota bacterium
GCCGGGCGCGACCTGGACCGCGCGGTGCCGCTGGTGCGCCTCGACCCGCAATGGCGCTGCTTCTTCGAGGACGGCGCCGTGCTGGACCTGGGCGAGGACGTGGGCGCCATGGCCGACACGCTCGACAACTTCGCGCCGGGCCAGGGGGTGGGCGACGGCTACCGCCGCTTCTTGGCGCGGTCGGAGCGGCTGCACGGTATCTCCGAACGCTTCTTCTTCTGGAAGCCGGTGGAGGACCTGAAGGACACCATCGACATGCGCCGCAATTTCAGCGCCGGCACGCTGTCCGACGTGCTGGCGCTGCGCATGGGGACCACCGTGGCCGGCACCATCCGCGGCCATGTGCCGGACGCGCGGGTGGCCCAGATGCTCGACCACTTCACGCAGTATGTGGGGTCCTCTCCCTACGGATCCCCGGCGGTGCTGTGCGCCATCGCCCACATGCAGACCAGCGAGGGCGTCTGGTACCCGATGGGCGGCACGCGCGCGGTGCCCGACGCGCTGGAACGCCTCGCCCGCGACCTGGGCGTCGAAGTCCGGACCGGCACCGGCGTGGCGCGCATCGTCGTGGAGCGGGGCCGCGTCGGCGCGGTCGAGACCGAGGCGGGGGAGCGCATCCCCGTGACCGCCGTGGTGTCCAACATGGACGCCGTGCGCACCTACCGCGAGCTGGTCGGCGGCCAAGAGGGCGCGCGCTTCCTGAAACGGCGGCGGCACGAGCCGGCCTGTTCCGGGGTGGTTTTCTACCTCGGGCTGGACCGTGGCTACGACCATCTGCTGCACCACGATTTCGTCTTCTCCCGCGATCCGGAGGAGGAGTTCGACTGGATCTACCGCCGTGGCGAGCCGGCGCCGGACCCGACCTGCTACGTCGCCGCGCCCGCCCGCACCGAGCCCGGCGTCGCCCCGGACGGCGGCGAGGCGCTGTACGTGCTGGTCCACACCCCCTACCTGCGGCCGCACCACGACTGGTCGCGGATGCTGCCGGCCTACCGCCGGGTGGTGTTCGACAAGCTGGCGCGCACCGCCGGGCTGACCGGCCTGGAAGACCGCATCCGGGTGGAGCGCACCCTCACCCCGCAGGACATCCACGAGCGTTACCGGGTGCTGGACGGCGCCATCTACGGGCTGGCCAGCCATGGGCGTTTCCTCGGCGCTTTCAAGCCGGGCAACCGCTCGCGCGAGGTGGAGGGGCTGTATCTGGCCGGCGGGGCCGCGCATCCCGGTCCCGGCATGCCCATGGTGCTGATGTCCGGCTGGATCGCGGCCGACGCGCTCGATCGGGATGTCCGGCGCGGGGAACGGCCGGAGGCGGCCTGATGGTGCCCGCGCGCTCCGGCCCGCTGGTCCGCTTCTTCGGCGGCGTGATGGCGCGGGCCATGCGGCGGAACTTCCACGCCATCCGGCTGGCGCGCCCCGGCTGGCCGGAGCTGCCGCCGGGCCGGCCGGTGATCGTCTGCCTGAACCACCCGTCCTGGTGGGACCCGGCCTTCCTGATCGTCTTCGGCACGACACGCTACGCCGGCCGCCCCGGCTATGGCCCGATCGACGCGGCGATGCTGCGCCGCTACCCGTTCCTCGGCCGCATCGGGCTGTTCGGAATCGAGCCGGGCACGGTCGGCGGCGCCGCCGCCTTCCTGCGCACGGGGCTGACCGTCCTGCGCGACCCGGCGGCCATGCTGTGGATCACCGCCGAGGGCGCCTTCACCGACCCACGCGCGCGCCCGGTGCGGCTGCGGCCGGGCGTGGCGCATCTGGTGCGCCGGGCGCCGGAGTCGGTGGTCGTGCCGCTGGCCCTGGAATACCCGTTCTGGGACGAGCGCACGCCGGAAGCCCTGGCCCGTTTCGGCGCCCCGCTCGACGCCGCCGCCTTCGCCGGGATGGAGGCGGCGGAGATCAACACACACCTCGTCCGGGCCTTGCAGGACACCATGGACGCGCTGGCCGCCGACGCGGTCAGCCGCGACCCGGCCCGTTTCGTGCGCCTGCTCGACGGCCGCGTCGGGGTGGGCGGAGTCTACGACCTGTGGCGGCGCGGCCGGGCGTGGCTGGAGGGGCGGCCGTTCCACGCCGGGCATGGAGCGCCCGACGCATGAGCGGCACGGCCTGGAGCGCGCTGGCGGTGACGTCGCTGATCCTGGCGCTGCTGCCGCTCGTTCTGGGCCTCGTCAACCTGCTCGTCTACCGCCCGCCGCGCGGCGCCCCGCCGCCGGGCGGCGCGGTGTCCGTGCTGATCCCCGCCCGCAACGAGGGGGCGACCATCGGCGCGGCGGTCGAGGCGGTTCTCGCCAGCCGTGGCGTGGAACTGGAGGTCGTCGTGCTCGACGACCACTCCACTGACGCCACCGCCGCGGTCGTGCAGGCCATCGCGCGCCGCGACCCGCGCGTCCGGCTGGAACGGGCGCCGCCGCTGCCGCCGGGCTGGTCCGGGAAGCAGCACGCCTGTCACGTCCTGTCCACGCGCGCGCGGCATTCCGTGCTGCTGTTCCAGGACGCCGACGTGCGGCTGTCGCCCGACGCGGCGGGGCGGATCGCCGGCTTTCTGATGGCTCGCGACGCCGGCCTCGTCAGCGGATTCCCGCGCCAGGAGACCGGCACCCTGTCGGAGCGGCTGGTCGTCCCGCTGATTCACCTGCTGCTGCTCGGCTATCTGCCGATGGCGGGGATGCGCTGGACCCGCG
>JAEZID010000276.1 GCA_023416195.1 Pseudomonadota bacterium
CTTCGCGGCGGTGAGCCGCGTAAGACTTACTTCCGTTCGCTCACTTCTGCTCGCTCAGGTAAGCGATCAGGTTGTCGACCTTTTCCGCGTCCTTCAGACCGGCGAAGGCCATCGTGCCGCCCGGAACGACTTCCTTCGGGGCGGTGATGTAAGCGGTCAGGTTCTCCGGGGTCCAGACGAGGCCGCCGGCGGCCTTCTCCTGCATCGGCTTGGAGTACTTGAAGCCTTCGATCGAGCCGGCCGGACGGCCGACGACGCCGAACAGCGACGGGCCAACCTTGTTCTTGCCCTGCTCGGTGGTGTGGCAAGCCATGCACTGCTTGAACACATCCTTGCCGGCGGCGGCATCGGCGGCCTGCGCGGCACCCGCGCCCATGGCGATGCCGGCGATCAGAGCGGCGCCCAGAAGCTGCTTCTTCATTTGGTTGGTTTCCCTTCCGGAATTTGGTGACCGGCGCGAGCGGCCGGCGAGACGTGCGGCAGCATACACATTCTGGGATTTAGGCCAACCCCCCAACATGTCGCCGCAGCCTGATAAACAGCGAAATCGGGTTATTTCATCCACGCCAGCACGGCGAGCAGCGCGGCGACGGCGATCAGCGCCGCCCAGGGCACATACAGCCCGCCGCGCCCGCCCGAATCCTTCCCCTGAACCGCCGGGATCGGCAGCGGGATTTCCGGCGGCGCCTCGGCCGTGTCCGGGGTGACGGCCGGCGTGACGGCCGGAGCGACCGCCGCGCCGACCGGCCGGGCTTCGGGTTGGAACGGCGGTAGGACGGCTGCTTCCTCCGGCTGCGGTTCCACCTGCGGGGCGGGCGCGCCGACCACGGCGGTGAAGCGCGTGAAGAAATCGTCGGCCATCTTGCGCGCGGTGGCATCGACCAGACGCGACCCGATCTGCGCCAGCTTGCCGCCCACCTGGGCGTGCGCGGTGTAGGACAGCAGCGTCGCGCCGCCGTCCGGCTCCAGCGTCACCTTGGCCCCGCCCTTGCCGAATCCGGCGGCACCGCCCGACCCCTCGCCGCTGATGGTGTAGCCGTTGGGCGGGTCCATGTCGGACAGGGTCACCTTGCCGGAGAACTTGGCGCTGACCGGTCCGACCTTGGCGACCACCTTGGCGGCGAATTCGGTGTCGGAGACCTTGTCCACCACCTCGCATCCCGGAATGCACTGGCGCAGGATCTCCGGATCGTTCAGCGCCTCCCACACGCGTTCGCGCGGCGCTTCGATGCGCTGGCTTCCGCTCATGTCCATGACGTCGTCCCTCCCAACCCTCGGGGTGCGGCCCTGCCCTTTCCACGGGCGTTGCGGCCAAGCTTGCGCCGGACGATACGGCATCCTGACGTTGCGCGACACCCCTGTTCGACGCAGGCCCGTTCGACTCAGCCCCGTTCGTCGCAGCCCCGTTCGTCGCAGCCCCGATCAGCGCGGCGGCAGGCAGTTCTGGACGATGGGCGTGCAGGCCGACAGCGTCGCGCTCGCCGGGTAGGACACCTGCTCCACCACGCCGCCGCCCAGCACGAAGGTCGCCTCGCAACCGCCTCCCCCATCGGTGAACAGCGGAAAGCCGAGGCCGAGCCCCACCCCGACCCCGCTGGAACTGCCGCCGAACCCGCCGATGCCCAAGCTGGTGCCGGGGCTGGCGGCGTAGCTGGGGCGCTGCACGTAGGTGTAATACTCTTTGCCGTTCGCGGTGGCCTGACGCTCCGGCACGCCGGCGCAGGCGAGCAGGCGCTCCTTCGGCATGCCGACCATCTCAACGCGGGCGCGCTGCGCCACCTGCGGATCCGGCCCCGTGGCGCACGCCGCCAGCAGCGGCCCCGCCGCCCCAACAACCAGGACCGCAACACGCCTCACCGACATCGCCGTCATCCTCCCAAGCACACCGTCCGCGCCGCAAGGCTTCGTCAAGCACAACCCAGGCCATGGCCTTCCGGTTCCCGCCGCCCCCACCCGCCCGGAAGAGTCCGGGGCGGGAATTCGGACACCTACCACGCTTTGCCGATTGTGATCGGCCATACCTGTTGGTATGAGTAGACGCTTGTTGGTTTCGACTAACGACCTTCGACCCAAAGACCATCGACGAAGCGGCGGTCCATCATGACGACGGTCTATCTCGCGCTGGGCAGCAACCTCGGCGACCGCGCCGCCAATCTGGCGGCCGCCCTGCGGCACCTGGAACCGAAAGTGCGCATCGACCGTCACTCGCGCGTCTACGAGACGGCGCCCATGTACGTTACCGACCAGCCGGCCTTCCTCAACATGGCGGTGCGCGGCGAGACGGAACTGGCGCCCTGGGAAATGCTCGGCTTCGTCAAGGAGATCGAGGCCGAACTGGGCCGCAGGCAGGGCGGCTTGCGCTTCGGCCCGCGCCCGATCGACATCGACATCCTGCTCTACGGCGCCCTGGTGATGTACGCGCCGGAGCTGGAGATCCCCCACCCGCGCCTTTCGGAACGCGCCTTTGTCCTCTGCCCGCTGGCCGACATCGCGGCGACCGTCCGCCACCCGGCGCTGGGCCGCACGTTCGGCGAGCTGCTGGCCGCCGTTCCCGGCAAGGACACGGTCGTTCCCCTGCCCGACGACATCCTCCCCGGCGTGCTGGCGGAGGCCGTGTGACGGCGGTTGGCGTACGGGCCGGCGGTAGGGTGGCAAATGCGGGCCGTTGCGCTATAGTGGCCGCCGTTTGAGCGACGATGCGGCCGCCCGGCCAGGGTCCGGCATCGCCAAGGCCGCCGTCCGCGTGGAGACCCTTTTTTGGCCAACGACACCGCTTCCCGACGCGCCGACGCCACCGGGACCTACACCATCCTGCTTCGTGATTTCACCGCCATCGTGTCGATCGCCGGCCGTTCCGAGCGTTGCCCGGTGAGCATCAGCCTGGAGCTGAAGGTCAGCCATCCCGGCCAGGGCTTCCCCGACGACATCACCGCCGTCATGTCCTACGAAGACATCGTGGAGGATCTGCGCCGCCTCTGCGCCGAAGACGCGATCCCCGGCGCCGACTACATCGCCGACCGCGCCGCCGCCCTGTGCCTGACCCATGACAAGATCCGCCGCGTCCGCGTCGATGTGGAGCTTCCGTCGCTTCGCCCCGACACCGCGGCGGCCGGCGTGTCCATCACCCGCACACGCACGGATGAGCTCTGACCTTTCCTATGACTCTCATCGGATGACCTTCGGCGGGTGTACCCCGCCTGAGCGGATGGACATCGCATCGGACGTTGGTGCACATAGTCCGTAAGGCCGGTCATCCAAAGCGCTAGTGACAGAATATTACGCGACGCCGTATTGTTGCGTAATTCTGTTCTGCACGCATAATCATAAAGCCGGAGCTCATTCAACGCGATGCCCAGGGAGGGAAACATGGACCATCAGAAGGATCCGACGCTGTTCGAACTCCTGGAAGAGCCGATCGTCATCGCCCTGATGAAGCGTGACGGGATCAGCCGGGAAAACATGCATCAACTTCTTGAACAGGTCCGCCGCAACCTCCGCGCCCGCGACGAGAGGATGGCCGCCTGAGTCCCCAATCCCCCTCTCCCCGCCTCGCGCCGGGAGAGGGGTGAACATCCTCACTCCCCCAACACCTCGCGCACGGCGTCCATCACCTCCGCCGGGGTGAAGGGCTTGCGCAGCGTCTTCTGCGCGCCGAGCGCCTCGGCCACCGGCAGCACGTCCAGCGAGGCGCGCGCGCCGCCGCCCGAAATCGCGATGATCTTGATGCTGGGAAAGCCGCGCCGCAGCTCCATGATGGTCGCCAGCCCTTCCTGGTTGGGCATGAAGATGTCGGTGATGACGAGATCGGCCGGATTCTCGCGAAAGGCGGCCACGCCTTCGATGCCGTCCCGCGCGCCCACCGCCGTGTGACCGCCGCGCGCCAGCGTGCGCAGCAGCATGGTGCGGACCATGTCGTCGTCGTCGATGATCAGCACATTGGCCATCGCGGCGTTCCCTCCCTTTCCATCGTTACTCCCGCGCCTGCGCCAGCCGCTCGTCCACGAGCTGCCCGGCCAGGGTTACGAACAGGTCCGGCACCACCGGCGTGCGCAGGATGCGCGTGACGCCGGCCGCCTCGATCGCGGCTCCTTCAAGATCGCTGTCCGGGTCGCCGCAGACCAGGATCGGGATGCCCGGCGCCGCCGCCGCGAAGGCGCGGGCCAGGGTCAGCAGCTTCCATACCTGGGCAACCGGGCTTTGCGCCAGCACCACGAGGTCGAACCGGTCCGGCGCGATGGTGAACAGCGCCAGGGCGCGCCGGCTGCTGGCCGAGGCGACCACCTGAAACCCCTGCGACCGCAACAGCCGCCCGGCCATGCTCAGCATGGTCCGCTCGTCATCGATCAGCAGGACCCGGCCGCGCCCCCGGTCCGCCGCGCGTTGCGTCCCGTTGGGATCGTGCAGCGGCAGATAGATGGAAAAGGACGCGCCCTGCCCGGCCGCGCTGACCACGTCGATCACCCCGCCATGGTCGGCGACGATGCCGTGCACGGCGGCCAGCCCCAGCCCGGTGCCCTTGTCCACCGCCTTGGTCGTGAAGAACGGCTCGAAGATGCGGTCGATCATCGCCGGGTCCATGCCGGTGCCGGTGTCCGCCACGGTCAGGCAGACATAGCGGCCGGGATCCAGCCGCGCCCGCGCCAGCTCCTTCGTGGCGCCCACGGCGGCGTAGGACAACGACACCACGATTTCCCCCATCGTGTCGCCGCCGCCGCGCAGGTCGTCGCCGCCGATGGCGTCCACGGCGTTCTTGCACAGGTTGACCACGACCTGATGGATCTGCGTCGGCGCCGCCAGCACCATCATCGCGCCGTCGTCGCTGAGGAAGCGCAGCGTCACGTCCAGCGGGACCGTCGGCTGGACCAGTTGCAACGCCTCCAGCACCACGGCGCGCAGGTCCACGACCTCCCGCCCCACCTTTTCCTTGCGCGAGAAGGTCAGAAGCTGCTGCACCAGACCCTTCGCCCGTTCGGCGGCGATGGTCACCTGGGCGACGTCGTCGCGCACCTCCGTCCCTTCGGGCAGGCTGTCCAGCGCCAGATGGCTGTAGCCGAGGATGGCCGTCAGGATGTTGTTGAAATCATGCGCGATCCCGCCGGCCAGCACGCCGACCGCCTGCATCTTCTGGGCGCGGCGGAGCTGCTCTTCCGCCTGCCGGCGCTCGGTCACGTCGTCGGCCGTGCCGATGACGTTGGTGATCCGCCCCTGGGCGTCCTTCACCGGCGCGATGGTGACCGACGCCCAGTAGAATTCGCCGTTGCCGCGCCGCGCCGGCAGTTCACCATGCCACGTCTCGCCGCCCGACAGCACGCGCCACATGGCGCGGAACTGGTCGGTCCCAGGTTCCGTGAAGCTCAGCGCGAAGGCCTCCAGATCCGGCACGGCGGCGAGGTCCAGCCCGGTCATGGCGGTGAAGCGCGGATTGACGTAGGCAGTCTTGCCCAGAGCGTCGGTGATGACGACGGCGACCGGGCTCTGCGCCACCGCCAGCGACAGGGTGTGCAGCGACTCCTCGGCGGCCTTCAGTCCGGTGATGTCGGTGATGAAGCCCTCCACGGCCTCCAGCGCCCCGTCCGCGCCCGGCACGCCGACGCCCTGCTCCCAGACGTGCTTCAGCTCGCCCGCGCGGTCCAGGATGCGGTAGGTCAGCGTGAAGCGGCGGTGGTGGGCGACGGCCTCGCGCATCGCCCCGGCGATCCGCGCCCGGTCCTCGGGGTGGACGAGGCTGCCGTAGCCCACCGCGCCGCCGGTCAGTTCCTCCGGGCCATAGCCGGTCAACTGTCGGCATCCCTCGCTGGCGAACAGCATGGTCCAGGCGGCGTCGGCCCGGCGGCGATAGGCCATGCCCGACAGGTTGCCCAGCAGCGTGACGAGCCGCCGCTCGCTCTCTTGCGGGTCGCGCCGGGGGTCGGCCTTGTCGGCTTCCGGCGGCGCGGCCCGCTTGTCGGGGTCTTCCGTGACGTCGAAGGCATGGCTGGTGCAGCGAATGGCCCCGCCCGGCTCCGGCCGCAGAATCGTGACCGTCTGCCACCACGCGACCCGCCCGCCGCGCCCGACCACGCGATGGTCGGCGTGCCGCACCCGGTCGCGGCCACGCCGCCGCGCCGTGGCGATCTCGTCCAGAAAGCGTTCCCGGTCCGCGGGGTGAAGGATGTCGAGGACGCCGACGCGCTCCCCGTCCACCGCCTCCGCGTCGATCCCGAGGAAGATCAGCACGCCGGGCGAGGCAGCGTCGATCCGATGACCGGGCGCATCGCGCCACTGGATCACCAGCAGCGCGTCGTCCGAGACCGGAAGGACCGCATCACCCGCCAACCGCTGCATGCCCCGACCTGATAAAACGCCGAAGCGAACTTTATCCAGGAACGGAACGAATAGGAAAGGGATGTTACTTCACCCACACGACGCGGAAGGGCCGCTGCACGCCGTCATGTTCGGTGATGGAAATGTATTCGCCCTGCACCAGCGTGTGGCGGTCGAAGCGGAAGATCGGCTCGTCGTCGTCCGGATCCTCCGCGTCGTAATCGAACAGCCAGCCCCGACCGCGATGGACCAGCCGGCCGGTCTGGTCGTCCTCGCCGCGCCAGAAGCGGCGGACGGTGCAGGCATCCTTGTGGGCGCGCCATTCCTCGGCGTCCAGATGGCCGTCGCCGGTCAAGGGGGCGGTGAACTCGTAGCCAATTTCGCCGCTGCCCTCCGGATGGTCGGCGGTGCGAGCGAGTTCGAGGCGGATTTTCTTGAGCGGCACGGGCGTTCCCTCCGGTTCTTATAGGGGCCGATGGCAGCGGGGGCGCCCGACAGCTGTTTGCCGGCGACGCCCCCGCTTTTCCTCCCGAACCATTAATTCTCCAGCGGCCCGGTTGTTCCTCCATGGCTCGCCGGCCTCGCCACCTCCCTACATCGTCCCCGCCCGCATGGCGGGGTGATGCGCCACGAAGTCCTTCAGGACCACGGTCAGCCGCCGCGCGTGCACCGACTGGCCGTGCCTCGCGGCGCGTTCGATGTCCTCGCGGATGAAGCGGGCGATCCGGCGGGGACCGTCGGCCGTGTGCACCAGGCAGCAGCCCAGTTCCACGGCCACCATCTCCGGCAGATGCTCATGTTCCGCGATGGCGTCGATTTCGTCTTCGGTGAGATCGCTGAGCGCGATGCAATCCTCGATTGTCAACATGGCGCGTTCCCTTCCCGAGTGCCGGGCCGCCCCGAAAAGGGGCGGACCCCGTGGTTCTTGAACCACCGGCGTGGAGGGCGCCTTTCAAAAAGACAGCGCCGCGCGTCGGATCTAGTGGGCCATCAGCACGGGCAACCCGGCGTGATTCAGCACATAGCGGGTGACACCGCCCAGGATCATTTCCCGCATCCGGCTGTGCCCGTAGCCCCCCATGACGAGGAGGTCGGACCCAAGCTGCGTGGCCTTGTTGATGATGGCTTGGCCAACGGGTTCCGATCCCGGTGAGACAATAGTTAACTGAACATTAACGTCGTGCCAAGCCAGATATTCGGCCATGCGACGACCTGCCGCAGCTTGCGTGGCGGAGGTTTCGGCAGTCAGCACATGGACCACATCGGCGCTCTGGATGAAGGGCATCGCACCGGCCACGGCGCGGGCCGATTCGGCGTTTCCGTTCCAGGCCACGGTCACGGTGCGGCCGATTTCCGCCGGCAGGTCCCCAGGCGCCAGCAGCAGCGGCCGGGCGGCGCCGAGCAGAGCGGTTTCCACCGTCACATAGCCCTGGGTGTCGCGGTCCAGCGAGGCGTGGGAGAAGACCAGCAGGTCGCTCAGCCGGCCTTCCTGCGGCACGACCTCCTCGATCCGGCCGACCACCTCGCGCCAGCGGGCCGAGGGGCCTTCCACCGCCGAGGGCGCGTCGCGCAGTTCCACCTGCGCGGCCCGGGCGGCGGCCTCGAAATGGCGGCGGGCGGCGGCCAGATGGACGTTCGACTCGCCCTCGGCGGCGCGCATGATCTCCTCGACCATGGCGCCCGACATGCCTTCGCCCAGCATCGGGACCGCGTCGCGCGGGTCCAGCTTCACGAACAGCGCATCGACGTGGGCGTCGAAGTCGCGCGCCACCTTCAGGGCGGCGTTCAGCGCCACGGTGTCGCCGTCGGTGCCGGCCAGCGGCACGAGTATCGTCTTGAGTGCCATGATCTCCCCCCGGGCCGTTCCGCCGGCCCTTTTGGACGGTGGTTGCGGTGCTCCGCCAGCATGATGCCGCAACATCATACCGCATCGGGGTGCGGCGCGCCCGCTCCTCCCGGAATTACGCCAGTCTTTCCAGCGTGGCCGCAAGCGTTTCCCCTGCATCCCTGCCAGAATCCACGCGCACCCACGACATGGCGCCAAGTTCATAGGATTCCTGACGCTTTGCCACCTCGGCCGTCGCGTCGGAGGCGTCGTCGCGGCGACCGGACACACGCGCAACCCGTTGTTCCAGCGGCGCGTCCAGCCAAACCCCGTCGAATCGCACGCCCGCATCGCGCGTGACGGCCTCGATGGCTGCGCGTTCCTCCGGCCGGGCGTAGACCGCGTCGGCGATGGCCGCGTGCCCGGCCGCCAGCACCGCCCGCGCCCGCCCGGCCAGCTCCGCATACACCCGCTCCGACGTTCCCGGCCCGTAGGCCTCCGGCGGCAGCCGCTCCGTCTCGCCGACTCCGGACAGCCGCTTGCGCAGCACGTCGGAGCGCAGCACCACCGCCCCCGGAGCGGCTCCCAGTCCGGGCGCCACCGCCCGCGCCAGCCGCGACTTGCCGGTCCCCGACAGGCCGCCGATGGCCAGCAGCCGCGCCGGCGGCGGTTCCAGCACCCGCAGGGCGTGGTCCAGATAGGCGGCGGCGTCCCGTTCCAGCCCTTCCGCCGCTCCGCGATTCCCCTCCATCGCCGCCATCGTCGCGGCGATCTTGGCGCGCACCGCCGCCCGCGCCGACAGGAACAGCGGCAGCAGCGCCAGCCCGCCATAATCCTCCGTCGCTTCCAGATAGCGGTTCAGCACCGCGTTCCCGAGAGCGCGCAGCCCGCGCTGCTCCAGATCCATCAGCAGGAAGGCCAGATCGTAGCCGACGTCGATGACCGCGAAGGACTCGTCGAACTCGATCCCGTCGAACAGGGTCGGCGTGTCGTCCAGCAGCACGATGTTGCGCAGATGCAGGTCACCGTGGCAGTGCCGGACGAAGCCCGCCCGCCGCCGCTCCTCGATCAGCGGCCCCCAGCGGTCCAGCGCCTCCGCCGACCGCTGTGCCAGCCGCTCGACCCGCTCCGGCGCGAACAGATCCGCACGGTTGCGCAGTTCCGCGAGGTTTTCGTCCACCACCGCGCGCATGGCCGCCACCCCGCCGCCGTCGCGCCGGGGCTCAGCCTCCGCATGAAAGGCGGCGATGGCGTCGGCCAGATCGCGCATGGTCCCGGCGGTCAGCAGCCCGCGTTCCGCCCTCCGGTCGAACAGCCGGTCCGGCGCGAAGCGCCGCATCACCACCAGCCAATCGACCGCAAGGCCCGCCCCACCCAGACCCAGCGTTCCGTCCGCCCGCCGAACCACCGGCGTCACCCCCAGATACAGCGAGGGCGCCGTGCGCCGGTTCAGCGCCAGTTCCGCCTCGCAGGCGGCGCGCCGCCGCTCCGCCGTCGAGAAATCCAGATAGGGATAGCGCACCGCGCGCTTCAGCTTGTAGGCGCGCTCGCCGGCCAGAAAGACCATGGCCGCGTGGGTGTCGATTCGCTGCACCGCCGCCCCGCCATGGGTGCGCGGGTCTTCAAGGAAGGCAGCCACCTCCGGCTGCGTGGCGTCGGGATCGGCCTGCCGCATAGCAGCATGGTAACACGGGCCAAGCCGTCGCCCCAGGACCCAACGGGGTGACGCTTCCCAATGCGCCCGCGAAGGCCGCCCCGTCCCGCCGGGTTTTTCCCCGGGACTTCTCCCATTGAACCGCAACCGCGCCGACACGACATCAAGGAGGTAGCACGGACAGGTGCTAACGAAATCGCCGCGCGTGTCCGTTTTGACAGAATTGTAACAGGCCCCGGCACCGTATATTGCTTCAATATTGCTTGGGACCGAACGATCGGGAGTGCCGCCGTGAGCCGCAGTTCCTGGTGCCTTTCCATGGTGGCGTTGGCCGTAAGCCTGGCGTTCGCGCATCCCGCGCACGCGCAGGACAGCGCCGTGCCGAACGACCGGATCGGCAACTGGAAGATCGGCGCGCTCGCCTACACGACGGGCGAACTTCCGGAGATGAAGGTTTCCGACCTGCACAACAAGGTTCGTATCGGATCATCCCTGGTGCCGAAGCTGGAGGGCTATGCGGAGGTGCGGCCGTGGGTTGCGCTCGGCCCCACCGCCCCGGACGGGACGCTGCACGGCATGGGCGGCATCCTCATCGACGTGCCCATGGGCGCCTTCGTCTTCACCCCCAGCATCGGCGCCGGCACGCTGCCGCGCAGCGCGCGCGATCCGGCGGGCGCCGTGGAGTTCCGCTCGCAGTTGGAACTGGGCTACGAGTTCGAGAACAAGTCGCGCTTCAGCCTCGGCTACAGCCGCATCGACAACAGCGGTCCGCAGACGGAGAACGCGCCCACCGCGAACAACGTCTTCGGCCTTTACTACCGCCTGCCCTTCGGCGCCTTGTCCGGTCAGTGATGAGCCGCCCGCTGTTTTATTGCAGCGCAATATAAGCGTCATCGAATCACAACATCCCGCATCCATCGCCACGGCTGCACAAAGGGCCGGCCAATTCTCGCCTTAACCACTTCTTAATGACGAGCCGATCTAGTGACCTCTGGAATAATGCCGGGGGGATCCGATCATGGCCAAGCGCACCACCACCGCCGCGAACACCACGACCGCCGAAGCGGCGAAGCCGGCGGCCACCAAGACCAGAACCTCCAAGGCCAAGGCCGCCGACGTTGCCGCCGCCGCGCCGGCCGTCGAGGATGCCGAGGCGCTCGCCACCGAGACCGGGGCCGAAATCGTCCTGCGCACCAATTTCACGGCGATCGAAGAGGACGCGCTGGCCCTGCTGCACGCCGCCAGCCTGCTGGTCGAGGCGGACACGCCGGAGAAGGTGAACGTCGCGCTCGACCACAACCTGCGCCTCTGGGTCGCCATCAAGACGGTTCTCCAGAACGAGGAGAACACGCTGGATTCGGCTGTGAAGGCGAATCTGCGCAACCTCGCGGCCTACGTGCAGGCCACCACGATGGAAGCGACCCAGGGCACCATCGAGATGCGCAAGCTGGTGTCGCTGTCGCGCATCAACATGCACATCGCCGAGGGCCTGCTGCGCGGCCACCAGAACCGCCTGGTGCAGGAGCGCGCCTATGAGATCTGGGAGCGCGAGGGCCGCCCCGAGGGCCGCGAGATGGACCACTGGCTGCGCGCCGAGGCCGAAATCGCGGACGTGCTGAAGCAGCAGCGCTGATCCCGCTTCCCGCAAGCCGGCCATTCCGCCAAGACATGACCGCCCGCGTCGCGACACCGTGACGCGGGCGGTTGTGCTTTGATACCATCGGTCGGTGACCGCCCCACCGCTCTCCCCCTCCCGCCCGCACATCCGCGTGGACAACACGCCCCTCGGCATCGGGATGATGCTGGGGTCGGTGCTTCTGTTCTCGATGATGAACGTGCTGGTGAAGATCCTCACCGACCGCTACCCGGTGGCCGAGGTGACCTTCTTCCGCAGCGCCTTCGCGCTCGTCCCCGTGGCCGCGGCCATCACGCTGCAAGGCGGATGGGCGACCAGCCTGCGCACGGAGCGGCCCTGGGGGCATGTCTGGCGGTCGGTGATCGGGCTGACCTCCATGACGATGATGTTCTGGTCGTTCCACCTGCTGCCCCTGGGCGACGCGGTGGCGCTGAACTTCTCGGCGCCTCTGTTCCTGACCGCGCTGTCCGTTCCGCTGCTGGGCGAGAAGGTCGGCATCCACCGCTGGAGCGCAGTTCTGGTCGGTTTCGTCGGCGTCCTCATCATCGTGCGGCCGAGCGGCGAGATGTTCTTGCACCTCGGTGCCATGGTAGCCCTGGGCGCCGCCTTCGCGCAGTCCTTCGCGATGGTCGCCATCCGGCAGCTGAGCCGGACCGAGCCGCCCAACACCATCGTCTTCTACTTCACCTCCTTCACCACGGTGATGCTGGCGCTGGCGCTGCCCTTCGTCTGGGTGACCCCGACCCTGGCCGATCTGGGGCTGCTGGTGGCCACGGGCCTGCTGGGCGGTGGCGCGCAACTGCTGATGACGCGCGGCTATTCGCTGGCCCCGGCGGCGGTGATCGCCCCGTTCAACTACACCAGCCTTCTGTGGGCGGTGCTGTTCGGCTGGCTGCTGTGGAGCGAGCTTCCCTCGGTCTATGTCACCGTGGGCGCCTGCGTCGTCGCGTTGAGCGGCCTCTACATCCTCCACCGCGAGACCCGCAAGCGCCTGCCCCCGACACCTCCGGCGCCCTCGGGCGGGGGCGATTGAGGCGCCCTACTCCACGTAGATCATCTTCCGCGTCATCCCGCCGTCCAGCACCACCTCCGTCCCGGTGGCGAAGCCGGCCGACAACAGCCACGCGACCGCGTCCGCCACGTCGCGCGGCGTGCCCACGCGCCCGGCCGGATGCTGCGCGTGGTCGGTCTCGTTCAGCACCGCGTCCGGGTCCACGTCGATCCAACCCGGCGACACCGCGTTGACCCGCACCTCCGGCCCCAGGCTCAGCGCCAGGGCGTGGGTCAGCGCCACGATCCCGCCCTTGGACGCCGCGTAAGCCTCCGTGTCCGGTTCCGACATGTGGGCGCGGGTGGAGGCGACGTTGACGATGCAGCCCCGGCTGGCCTTCAGCAGGTTCGCGCAATGCTTGGCGGCCAGGAAGGCGCCGGTCAGGTTGGTGCCGATCACCCGGTTCCAATCCTCCAGCGACAGGTCGGTCACCGGCTTGCGCACCATGATGCCGGCGTTGTTCACTAGCGCGTCGAGCCGGCCGAAACGGTCCGACACGGCCCCGGCCAGCCGCGCCACATCATCCTCCGCCGCGACGTCGCAGGTCACCGGCACGCAGTCCCCGCGTGCGGACAGGTCCCGCGCCGCCTGCTCCGCCCGCGCGCCGTCCAACTCGGCGATCACCACGGCCCAGCCGTCCTCCAGCAACCGTTCGGCGATTCCGCGCCCGATCCCCCGGCCACCGCCGGTCACCACCGCTACGCGCCTGGTCATGATGCCCGTTCCTCCTTTGTGTGGCGCTGGAAGGGCTTTTTCCACACGAAACGCCGCTTCAACGATAGCCCGGCCGCGGCGTTCGTGCCTGGTCCAACGCCTTCGGTATGCTTCCGCCATAACAGCCGAATTGCGCCCATGAACCAAGGCGACGGTCACGGTGGACAGACCGGCCATGCCTGGGGCAGAAACGGGCCATGCCGCTGCTGCCTCCTTTCCCGACTTCGCCCGCCACGCACCGTCTGCCGCTGATCGACGCGGCGCGCGGTGTCGCCCTCCTCGCCATGGTCGTCTATCACGCCTCCTGGGATCTGAGCTTCCTGGGGCTGGCGCACTTCGACCTGCTGACCGATCCGCTGTGGCTTGCCGCGCGGACGGCAATCCTCGGGAGCTTCCTCGTCCTGGCGGGCGTCAGTCTCGTGCTGGCGACCGGAGGCGGGTTCGACCGGGCGCGGTTCCTGAAACGCCTCGGCCTGCTGGTGCTGGCCGCCGCGGCGGTGTCGGCCGTGTCCTACGCCATCTTCCCGGACAGCCCGATCTTCTTCGGCGTGCTGCACCACATCGCGGTGGCGAGCGTTCTGGGCCTCGCCTTCGTCCGGCTGCCCTGGCCGGTGACGCTGGCGTTCGGGCTTGCGGTGATCGCCGTCGGCGAGACGGTGGCTCTGCCGCTGTTCGACACGCCGTGGCTGCGCTGGATCGGGCTCATGACGTTCGAGCCGGAGTCCAACGACTACGTGCCTTTGTTTCCCTGGTTCGGCGGCGTGCTGATCGGAATCGCGCTCGGCCGGCTGTGGCGCCCCCACCGCAGCGAGGCCGGCCCGCTGACCCGTGGCTTTGCCTGGGCCGGCCGTTACAGCCTCGCCATCTACCTGATTCACCAACCCATTCTGTTCGGCGCCTTCTCGCTTGTGGCGCTCGGTATCGGGGTGGAGCCTCCGGACGTGCGGAACTTCCTGTCCACCTGCACCGCCTCCTGCGAAAACGGCGGCGGCAACCCGCAGATCTGCAAGGCGAGTTGCCGTTGCGTCGTCACGGACCTGGAACGCGCCGGCATCTGGAAGGACTTTCTGAACGACCGCCTGAGCGCCGCCGACCGGAAGACCTTCGCCCAGACCGTCCAGGCCTGCGGCAAGCCGCAGCATTAGGCCCGGCGCTGCCCCACGGTGTCGGCGACATAGGCGTCGCGCTGGCCCAGCGGCTTGTCGCCGCGCCCGTCCTCCTCGGTGGTGTCGCGGGCGGTCTGGTGCTCGATCTCCGCGTTCAGCTCGGCACCGGCCAGGATGACGTAGGAGGTCAGGTTGAACCACAGCAGCAGCACGACCACGGCGCCGACCGACCCGTAGGTCTGGTTGTAGCTGCCGAAGTTCGACACGTAGATCGAAAAGCCGACCGAGGCGATGATCCACAGGGCGGTCGCGATGGCCGAGCCCCAGCTGACCCAACGCCATTTCGGTTCCCGCCGGTCAGGCGCGTAGCGGTACAGCGCGGCCAGCGCGATCATGATCGCCACCGCCAGGATCGGCCAGCGCGCGAGGCTGGCAACCCAGGCGATGGGCGTGTCCCTTAACCCCAGAAGGTTGATCGCGGCCGGAACCGCGACGATCAGGCCCAGCGTCACAATCAGGAACAGCAGCCCGGCCACCGTCAGCCAAAGCGACAGGAAAGCCAGCCGGATGAAGCCGCGCCGCTCCTGCTCGCCGTAGGCGATGTTCAGCGCGGTGATGAGGGAGTTGGTGCCGCGCGACGCGCTCCACAGCGTCAAAGCCAGGCCGAACAGCACGCCGAATCCCAAGCCCTTCGGCGGCGCGGACGCCACGCTTTTCGCCTGATCGCTGATGATGTTCAGCGCCTCGGGCGGCAGCAGCCCGGAGAGGCTGCCCAACTGCCGTTCCACCCCGACCGGATCGGCGACGAGGCCGTAGAGCGACACCATCGCGGCGATGGCGGGAAAGATGGCCAGCAGCGCGTAGTAGGCCACGCCGGCCGCCACCATGGAGATGTTGTCCTTCCCCATCTCGTCCCAGGTGCGCCAGAGGATGTCCTTCCAGCCCTGCTTGGGAATGTCCGTCGGCCGGTCCGCCGACCGCCCCCGTCCGGGTTCCCGGGCGTCCAGTTGGCGGCCGTGCATCTGCACGCGCGGGTATTGGTAATGGTGGCGTCGGCTCAGCCCCAGCATGCCGCCCGCCCCCTCACGCCACCGCTTCGCGCAGCGCGCCGACCCGATGGCGCACCGTCTCGATCTCGTGGAAATGGGCGCCGACGACCACCCGCAAGTCCTCCGGCAGATCCTCGTGCAGGCTTTCGCGGAACAGGGCGAGCGTGCCGTCCACCCCGCGCTCCAGCCCGCCCAGCACCGCGCCGCGCGACCGGCCGCCACCCAGCTCGGCGTGCAGATCCTGCCAGACGGGATGCACCGGTCCCTCGGCGTCCGGCATGCCGCCACGGCGCCGCAGTTCGTCGTCCAGGGACGCGGCGCTGCGGTCGAATTGCGCTGCGACCTGCGTCAGCCGGGGGGTGAGGCCGGGATCGTCCAGGATCAGCTCGGCCTGCCGGAAGCCCGTCGCCCCCTGTCGGCAGGCGTTGACCAGGGCGGTCAGCAGGATGCGGACGCGCTGGTCGGAGATGGTTCCGTGGCCGTGCGGCGTGGCGATCACGACCTCCGGCGTGCGCGAGACGTTCCAGGCCAGCCACAGCGCGCCGGCGGCCATCACCGCCAGGGGCCAGGGGTTGGACCGGATGGCGCGGGCAACGCGCGAGGGGTTGCCCTGCATCACATCGCGGGCGACGTCGATCATGCCGCCGGACAGCTGGCCGGGCGACAGGCGGAACTCGATCTCGTCGAGAACCGCGTCCATCCGCGCCCGGATGTTGTGGATGTCGTGCTCGATCTCGTCCGGTCCGCGCCGATCGCGTGCGGACACGGCGGTATCCCCGGTGGTGGCGACCGTGTCGGTGGCTCGGTTCATGCCGGCGACTCCCCTCTTGAGACTGCCGCCAAGGAACACGCACCAAAGGCCGAAGGTTCCGGGGGTCAGAACGGCCCAGCCGCCGCCACGATCTCGATGCTGCCGCGCCAGATCATCTCCAGCGCGACGTAGGCGATCACCGCCAGGCCGATGTAGGCGATCCAATGGAAACGGTTCAGCAGCCGCGCGATGAAGCTGGCCGCCGCCCCCATCAGCGCGACCGACAGCAGCAGGCCCAGCGCCAGGATGTAGGGATGCTCGCGCGCCGCCCCCGCCACGGCCAGCACGTTGTCCAGCGACATGGACACGTCGGCGACGATGACCTCCCACACGGCGGTGCGCACCGGCTTGGTGCCGCCGGCCGGGATCGGCTCGGCCTCGGCGGTCTCCTCTTCCGCGACCAGGGCGGCGGCCAGGGCCTCTTCCCGCTGGGCGCGCAGTTCGCGGAACAGCTTCCAGCAGACCCACAGCAGCAGCAGGCCGCCCGCGAAGGTCAGGCCGATGATGTTCAGAAGATGCGTGGTGATCAGGGCGAAGACGATGCGCAGCACCACCGCCGCCGCGATGCCCCAGAAGATCACCCGCGCGCGCTTCTCCTTGGCGACGCCGGCCGCCGCCATGCCGACGACGATGGCGTTGTCGCCCGCCAGGACGAGGTCGATGAAGATCACCTG